>CAYXFO010000036.1:11556-18554 GCA_964464255.1 uncultured Pirellula sp. | reverse complement strand
TTGTCCGTCAACTTGCCCGTCAGGATACCGCTGTGTATCTGCCCACGCTCTCGTGGAATCGGGGAGGCAGACTCACCGAACCGTCCTTGGCACGTGGTGTAGACAAACGACCAGTCATCGTTGAGGGTCTGCTTGAAACCTCCAAGGTAAGCATCGCCGTTGTTGTCGAAACCACTATCCCAGCCGGTGACCCAACCATTGTAAATCTCGGTGCTTTCGTCCAACTTGTAGGTGGTCAGTGCACCGGTGTGGGTGAATGGCTCGGCGTTGTAGAACGTGAACTGGCGGCTGTAGAAGAAGTTACCGGTTGCAGCAACCACTTCGTTACCGATGATCGTGAAAAACTTACCGAGCTTCACGCTGAAGTCACCGACAGCTACTTCGCCATACAACTGCGGAAGTGCATGGCCGTACTGAGCTCCGTTGTCCCAGTTCGTATCCCAATGGCCAGGTTTTCCGAAGGCTTGCGTATCCGGAGCATCAGTACCGTAGAGGTAGTCGATACGACCTCCGATATCCAATCCGTTTGCACCATCAGCCTTCCGTTCAGCGTACAACCACTGTTGCTGCAACTGCAAATTGCGAGGGTAAGTGTTGAAGCCAAGGCGATTACCATCCGTTGGATTCAAATTGTTCGCATACGCGTGATATCCAACTTGCGACCAGCCACCGATGGTGAAGCCGCCAACTGGGCATGGGAACAGCTTCCATGGGTTGTCGAGGCATCGATTGTGGTCGAATAGACCACCACCGAGGAGCCCACCGCCAAGAAGACCTCCACCACCTCCACAGAGGCTGTCGCAACCGTTGCCATCGCAACCGTTGCCGAGATCGCAGGCCCCTTTATCGCAGCCAGCGGTCGCAGGCGCTGGCGCTACAGGAGCCGCAGCACCGTCGCTTGGGGACGTTGCTGGTGCAGCAGCTTTCCCTTCGTCATAGTAGCTGTAATAGGTGGCGGGAGCATAACGGGGAGCTGTTCGGTTGGTTTGACCGAAGGCCGTTCCCGAGATACAAGCGCTAGCAATCATTGCACTGAGCGCGAGTCGGCTAAATTTCATGGTTCTGGAACTCCTATCCTGAACTAAATCGGCAACGCTTAACGTTTGGTTTGCGGCCTTCAACAAATACGGCCATTCGTGTTGCGGAACGTCCATTTCCGATCGAGAACCGATCCTCCGTGACGGCATATGCGGCAAGAAAGGGGTTCATCCATGAACGACCTGCACCCCTGAGTATCGGAGGTTGATTTCCATGAAGTTCACGACAATCTCCACTCCAAGCCACATCCGAATCCATGAATTTGCCAAAACTGGTAAAATGTACTGGTTAAGAAAAAACTTCGGTCGTGAAGCGAGAGGTATCGATTGATTGACTACCGTTTACGAACCCGCATCGTCGCTGGCGAAGGGGCAATTGAACGCTTAGGAGCTTTGGCGAAGGAAATTGGAGTTGGCAAGGCGCTCATTGTCAGCGATTCCGGGGTCGTCGACGCCGGACTCTACGACTCGGGTGCTCGCTCTCTGGCAGCCGCAGGGATAGAGGCTCGAGGATTTCACGCTCTCAGTGAGAACCCCACCACAACTCACGTCAACAGCGGCTTGCAAGTCGCCCAGCAGTTCGGACCTGACCTCATCGTCGGTCTTGGGGGAGGCTCAAGCATGGACTGCGCCAAAGGAATTAATTTTCTTTATTCCTGCGGCGGTAAGATGGCGGACTACTGGGGGGTTGGCAAGGCAGGCAAGCCGATGCTCCCGTTCATCGCGATTCCCACCACTGCTGGCACGGGGAGCGAGACCCAATCATTCGCGTTGATCAGCGACCCTGACACCCACGTGAAAATGGCCTGCGGGGATCCTCATGCCGCAGCAGTGATCGCAATTCTCGACCCGCTTCTGACCCTCACCCAGCCGCCGAAAGTCACCGCACTTACAGGCATCGACGCTCTGACTCATGCCCTGGAAACCTACGTTACCACCAAACGAAACGCGGTCTCGGAGTGTTTCTCGCGCGAAGCCTGGTCGCTGTTGTCCCGTGGATTTCCCCGCGTCATCGAAGACGGATCCGATATCGCCGGACGTACCCAAATGCAACTCGGAGCCGCGTTCGCAGGGATGGCCATCGAAGCATCGATGCTCGGAGCCGCGCACGCTCTGGCAAACCCGCTCACGGCATTTCTCGGAGTCCCTCATGGTCAAGCCGTCGGATTGATGATGCCTCATGTCGTCCGATTCAACCATCCCTTGGTTGAGCATCGTTACGAAGAGTTGGCGCATCTCCTGCCTAATGTGTCGCACGATGTTCGACGGTCGGGAGCTGAAATCGTCGCCGATCGCTTCACCGATTGGCTTCGCATGGCCGGCCTCGCAACCCAGTTGAGCAATTTGGAATCCTGGGATGGCAATCAAGATTCCTCACGAATCGAAGAACAACTTCATGCGATGTCGGAGATGGCCAGCAAGCAGTGGACAGGGACTTTCAACCCTCGTCCGGCTTCGGTGAATGATTACTTAGCCCTCTATCGAACAGCCTTGTGATCTTCAGCGATCATCGCTCCAAGGAGAACTATCCCAGCGATACCAGTTGGTCTCATCGCCACCGTCCCCGCTGTCCCGGTCTTTGACTTCATCTGGAACGCTCGAAGGCTCATCCATTTCCGTTGCGTTTTCCTCTTCCTTGCTGTGAAATAACCCTCCGAACAACTTCGGTGCATCGACTTGTTCGTATTTCGATTGCTCGTGTTGTGTTTCGTAGCAAGCTCGCACTTCTTCGGTGACATCTGCTAGTCGAATCCCCTCTTCAGCAGCGATTTCGCGGCATGCATCGTACTCGGGTGAGAAGAGCACCTGGCCGTCAGGAAGTTGATATACCTTGCCGGGAACCAAGCCCCATGGGGTTTCGACATCGATGGCAGCACGCGTCAAAATCGTGCGGGATTGATAACGCCATCGAACGCCCAGGGTACCCGTGTGTTGGAACAAAATCGATTCCATGGTTTCGCGATCTTCAGGCTTGGCAATCACCGACAGGAGCGTGCCGGGACGATTTTTCTTCATTTGGATCGGGATCAGGAAAACATCGAGGGCACCTGCATTCCAAAGTCGCTCGACGGCAAAGCCTATTTGTTCACCGGTAACGTCATCGAGATTGGTTTCGAGTAGGACGACCGTGGAACCATCGTTCTTGCGAGCGGTCCGCTTTCGCGACACGGTTCGAGCGACTGACTCACCGATCAAGAGACGAAGCAGATTGGGACGATCCTCCAGATCGCGCGATCCGGCTCCATAACCGATACGTGCAACTTGCATCGATGGCAGTGAGCCGAACTGCTGCACCAGTTCGCGCAGGATCGCCGCACCCGTCGGGGTCGTCATTTCTTTTGGGATGCTACACGGAGCGATCGGGACATCGCGAAGCAACTCGGCGGTCGCAGGGGCTGGAATAGCGACTCGACCGTGAGCGATATCGACCCAACCGGTTCCAGTGGGTACCGGGGATGCAAACGCCTGCTCGATATTCAAACTGGTCCATGCGATCGCAGTACCGACGATATCGACAATCGAGTCGATGGCTCCTACTTCGTGGAACGTGACCCGATCGATGGTCGTGCCGTGGACTTTCGCTTCGGCTTTCGCCAAGCGTTCGAAGATGCGAAGAGCGAGCCTTTGAGCGGATTCCTCGATCGCGCTGTTTTGGATCACGGCATGGATATCGCTCAGAGTTCGATGGGAATGTTGTTCCGGATGCTCGACCCGCACGGCCAGTCCACGGAACCCTCGCTTTGTCACCGAAACGAAATCCACGGAGGCGAGAAGATCCAAGCTGGCGACCCCGCTGAGAATCCGATCTGGATCCGCACCCGCGTCGACGAGGGCTCCGAGGCACATGTCCCCCGCGATACCACTGAAGCAGTCCAAATAGGCAATTCGCATGGCTGTGAGGGTTTGGAATAGGGTGGTCGTGGATATTGCCTTGGAAACCGACTCGTCCATCTGATTGTAGTTAGCCAGATGGCGGTCGGCCGTCGGGCTGGTCCCTCGCTCACGCGTCGGGTGATAAAAATCCCGGGATTTTTGCTGTTGCTTCCGCCAGGGGCCTGGATATACTTTTCCCTCCCTGAACAAACACGCAAAGCCCCTTGAAAAAGCAGGATTCCTTGGTGACCGCTGCGGCGTCCGAGGCCCATGCCGCAGCAGGAGTTTGATACAATGAAAGTCGTTTCATCCATTGGTGCATTGAAATACCGTCACCCTGACTGCCAGGTTGTGCGTCGCCGTGGCCGGATCTATGTGATTTGCAAGAGCAACCCTCGCTACAAGGTTCGTCAGGGAAACGCCAAGTGCA
Organism: uncultured Pirellula sp.; assembly: GCA_964464255.1. GTDB lineage: Bacteria > Planctomycetota > Planctomycetia > Pirellulales > Pirellulaceae > JBKCUI01. Next base: position 14,213 of record CAYXFO010000036.1, on the reverse strand, counting down.
AGCGCCGCAAGCGCTAGCCTCAGCACTCGCTCGGTCTGCCATCTCGCGATGACGTTGGTTCGAACAAGCATTTCCGTGCAAGTCGATTTGTAGGCCGCGTTTGTCGCGCTGGGGCATTTCATGAAGTTGCGATTGGGATTGATCGGCTTGGGTCGCGATTGGCAATCCCGTTATCTCCCTGCTCTGCGTTCCATGCGGGACCGATTTCAAGTAGTCGGTATTTATAACAGCGTCTCCGTACTCGCAGAATCGGCAGCGCGCGAATTGGAAGCCGAACGGTTCGACAGCTATCGCGCGATCATGGAGATGCCCAACCTCGACGCCGTGATGGTGCTCGAGGATGACTGGTATCGATTGATGCCTTTGTGGGCCGCATGCGATTACCGCAAATCGGTATTTTGCGGTTCCGAGGTGGATCTCGATCCCTCCGTTGCCGCGAGCATTCATGAGCGAGTTCGGGATTCTGGGATCGCGTTTATGAACGAGTTCTCACGCCGTTTCGCTCCTGCAACCCTGCGACTAAAGGAACTGATTGCGACGAGGCTCGGCCGACCGCGACTCTTGTTTTGCCATCGACGGCTCGCCTGTGAGTCTCCCGATCCACGATTGACACGTTCGTTAGAACTCCGAGCCCAGCGAGAGCTTTTGGAGCTGATCGATTGGTGCAAATACATCGTCGGAGAAACACCGACCTGGGTTCAAGCCATTCGTCACGCTAGTTTACCGAGCCCGGAAAATGCCGACTACCAAATCTTCAGCCTCGGGTTTGGTTCGCCCGAGCAAGATCCCCGCGCTATCTTGGCCCAAATCAGTTGTGGGGCATATATTCCGGCGATATGGCAAGAGGCGATCGCGTATCGGCCTCCCGCAGCGGTTCAAGTCTGTTGCGAAAAAGGTTTGGCCTTCGTTGATCTTCCATCGACGCTGGTCTGGTTCGATAATGCGGGGCGTCACCAAGAGTCACTCGATACCGAGCTATCGATCGGCCAGCAGATGCTGATCCAATTTCATCGCGCGATCACCTCGCTGGTGTGCCATGTCAGCGACCTGGAGGAAACCTTTCAGGCGATGCAGATCCTCGATGCGGCGCAAAAAAGCACCGAACAACATCAACGCGTCTCAATCGCTCTTTGAGATGCTTCACTCATCGACAGGACATCTTACCCATGAGTTCTATCAGCCCGTCTACGATACCCCCGCGAGCCTTTGACCCGGGGTATCTATTCCGCCTGTGGTTTGGGCTCAAGGAACCGGTCGGCCGGGTTGCTTACATCGCTAGCGGATTCGGCTTGATGCTGGTCAAGTATCTATGCGAAGCAGCGATGATCTATTCATTCACCGAAAAGTTCTATCAGCCATTGGATTTTCTCAACCCTCTTATCAGCGTTCGGCAAAAGTACTTCACACCGCCAGCCCCCGATTGGCTGGCTTGGTTTGTGGTTCTATGGTCGTTGCCGTTTCTATGGATCGCTGTATCGATGAGTGTTCGGCGAGCAGTCGATGCAGGGAAGAATGCATGGCTCGGTCTGTGGATCTTCGTACCGGTGTTGAATTTCTTCATGATGGTCTACTTATGCTCTCCGCCATCTTCAACGCAGCGACGGCAACTTGAGAGATCTGTGGACCCATTGAGCCGTGATGCAGTAAGTGACGAGGATGCGATGCAACCATTGATTGAGCATAAGCTCTCGTCGGCATTGCTGGGTATCGCGGCCAGTGCGGCGATTTGCATCGCGATGGTATCGGTCTGTGTTTACCTGATCCAAGACTACGGGGCGGCGCTCTTCATGGGGACTCCGATCATCATGGGTGCGACCAGCGCGTATATTTACAATCGGCCATACACTCGCGGAGTGCTTGCAAGCATCATGGTCGCAGAGCTGTCGATTTTTTTGAGCGGCCTGATCCTGTTGTTGTTCGCCTTCGAGGGGATCATTTGTCTGGCCATGCTTCTCCCGATCGCGGGGGGAATGGCGATGCTAGGTGCTCTGATCGGAATCATGATCGCGTCGATCCAGCCTCAACAGTCGATCATGCTCCTGATCCCAATCAGCTTTTTGCCGGTGCTTGCCGGTGCTGAACATGCAGTCAGGGACTTGCCGGAATACGAAGTCCTCACCACGATCGAAATCGATGCATCGCCGGAAAAGGTTTGGCCGAATGTTGTCGGTTTTTCGGATCTGGATGATCCACCGAGTTGGTTTTTTCAACTCGGAATCGCATTCCCCAAACGAGCTACGATTATCGGATCTGGAGTGGGTGCGGTCCGCCATTGCGAGTTCTCGACTGGGCCCTTCGTCGAACCGATCACCGTTTGGAATCAACCCACGAGACTGGCCTTTGATGTTCGTTCTCAACCCGCTCCAATGCACGAACTGAGTCCCTACCGCTACGTGCATCCGCCCCATCTCGACGGCTATCTTCGATGCAAACGGGGCGAGTTTCGGTTGATCGAGTTAGGCGATGGACGAACGCGCCTCGAAGGCAGGACTTGGTACGAGTACGAAATCTTTCCGCAAAGCTATTGGACGCTGTGGACAGACATGCTCATTCACCGGATTCACCATCGGGTGCTGACCCATATCAAGAAGCTCTCCGAGACGAAATAAACCGGGTCGCGTCGAGCAGCTTGCACGACGTACCCCCCGCAATTCGTA
>CAYXFO010000036.1:0-11456 GCA_964464255.1 uncultured Pirellula sp. | reverse complement strand
CGTACCCCCCGCAATTCGTAAGACGGACTTCCCAGTCCGTCTTCACAACCGCGCCAGAACCAGCGTGCCCTGCGTTCTTCATCTCGGCGACGTGCCAATCTCGCCGCATGCAATACGGACCCAGGACTTGTTGGCATGACGCAATAGATCGCAACTCTTTCCTGTTGGTAACGCTGGGCGGGAGCAGTTGAGGACAACGGCTCTACACAACCTCAGCTCAGAATCTCGCTCACGAGTCGGCCGTGGACATCGGTCAGGCGATAGTCGCGGCCTTGGAATCGATAGGTCAATCGCTGATGATCAATCCCCAACAGATGAAGGATCGTCGCATGCAAATCATGAACATGCACGAGCCCCTCAGTAACGGAGAAGCCTAGCTCATCGGTGGCACCATGAATCATCCCAGGCTTGATCCCACCACCAGCGATCCACATGGTAAAGGCATCAACGTGGTGATCGCGACCGGAGGATTCGCGGACCTCACCCATCGGCGTGCGACCAAACTCGCCTCCCCAAATCACCAGCGTTTCGTCGAGCAATCCCCGTCGTTCCAAATCGAGGACCAATGCAGCCGACGCTCGATCGACCTCCATACAAACCTTATCCAGATCGGCATTGATATCTTGGTTCTTGCCACCGTGATGATCCCAGTCGGTGTGATAGAGTTGCACGAATCGGACTCCTCGTTCCACAAGCCGTCTCGCCAACAAGCAATTGTTTGCAAACGAGCTGTTACCGGTTTGAGCACCATAAAGCTCGAGCGTCTCAGCGGTCTCATCTTCGATCCGCATCAATTCTGGCGCGGCCGCCTGCATTCGAAAGGCGGTTTCATACGCAGCGATGCGGGTCTGTATTTCGGGATCCGAGACTTCCTCGTACCGCATGCGATTCAGATCATTGGTGGCATCGATGAAACTCTGTTGCAAGCTGCTGGAGATCCCTTTGGGATTGCTCAGGTGCAGGATGGGACTCCCCTGACTTCGTAGCGGTACCCCCTGAAACTTGGATGGAAGAAACCCAGCGGACCAGAGGGTGTTGCCCCCACGAGGGCCGCGCGGTCCAGATTGTAGAACGACGAAACCTGGCAAGCTCTCCGATTCAGTCCCCAGACCATACGTTACCCACGATCCGATGCTCGGCCGACCCGGGGCTTGAAAGCCACAGTTCATGAACAGCTTCGCCGGACCATGGTTGAAGACGTCGGTCTTCATGCCTCGAAGCCAACAGACCTTGTCGACGATCTGCTGATGATGAGGCAGGAGCGAACTGAGTTCCATGCCGCTTTGGCCGTATCGCTGGAAAGAGCGATTGGTCCCCATCAGCTTCGCATCGGCAGGCAAGAACGCAAATCGACGACCATTGGTCAGGCTCTCCGGTGGCAGCTTGCCATGGAACTCCTTGAGGACCGGTTTATCCTCGAAGAGTTCCAACTGGCTCGGACCACCCGCCATAAAAAGGAAGATTACGTTCTTGACCTTGGGTGGCACATGAAACTGGCCAATGGCCCCGCGAGGTGCTGCCGCTTCCTGGGCAAGGTTTTCCTGTGCGAGCAGCGACTTGAGCGCCAACGAACCGAATCCAACTCCGGCGGCGCTGAGAAATGCCCTGCGTCGATGTTGTTGCAAAAGATCGGATGGGCCGTCGATCATGACTCAGTCTCGGTTAACGAATTCGTCGGTATTCAATAGGACGCGAGCAACTTGTGCATCGGAAGCACGGTCGATATCCAACCCACCGAGGTTTTCCAGTTCAGCCGGGTTCTGCCGGTAGTATTCTAAAGTCGACGCATGGAACTGACCAAGACGATCCAACTCCAACTCGCTTGGATCGCGACACCATGCGAGTCTCACCATGCGTTGAATGCGATCCTTGGCTGAAACAATGGTCTGATTGAGATCGGCTACCCAGGGTGTTTGAGTCAGTTCGCGTTTCGCGCGATCCGCGAGCTGCAGTGATAATTCCCAAAAGACGGGGTCATTCGCGAGGGTCAATGCCTGCAAGGGAGTGTTCGTTCGACTGCGGCGTGTGCAAACGGTGCTGAAGTCCGGGCTATCGAAGGTTGTGAACAACGGATAGGGGGCACTGCGATAGAACTCCGTGTACATCGTCTTGCGATATCGATTCGCGCCGGTGTCTTCTGTCCAGTTCTTGACGTTTTGCGTGAAGTTATAGACACCCGCGGGTTGCGGAGGATGCACGCTCGGACCACCGATGCGCGTCGTCAGAGAGCCGCTGGCGCTGAGGGCTCGATCGCGAAGGATCTCGGCATCGAGCCGAATGCGCGACTGACGAGCCAACAAGCGATTGGCTGGGTCGATTTCTGCAAGATCGGCTCGCCAATCGCTGCTTTGCTGATATGTGGCCGAGGATGCGATGCGATGGATCAGGTGCTTGAGCGACCAGCCTGAATCAACCCAATCGCTTGCCAACCAATCGAGTAGCTCCGGATGAGTCGGCGCGGAACCTTGAAGGCCAAAGTCGTTTTCGGTTTCGACCAATCCCGCACCGAACAGCTTCATCCAAACGCGGTTCACCATGACTCGGGCAGTGAGTGGGTTTTCGGGTGAGACGAGCCACTTCGCCAAATCCATACGATTGCTCATCGAGAGATCCCTGCCATCTCGAAAGATCGATGGGATCGATGGACTCAAGGGGCCGCTCTCTTGGTCGGGGCTCAGAAAATCACCTCGTACCAGCCGATAGGTCGTCGGCGGTTGCGGCTGATCTTGGGAGACCATTTGTGCTACCGGTTTGCCTTGGTTGGGTAGGCGGCGACTCAGCTCAGTGATCTGCGCCTTGAGTTCTTCAAGCTTCTGCGTTGATATCGTTTCTTTAACCGGAAGTGGGCTGGTGCTCTTGTCCAGTGCGAATCGGCCGATCAGGTAGTCTTTGTTGATTTCGTGCTTCAGAAACACTTCGATCGGAGAATCCGTCGGCGCGATGGGACTCGTTAAAGCAAAGACTGCGGAATGGGGAGCATTCATCTTCAATTCCGGCTTGGCTTGGACTTGAGACGCATCGGTGTTGATCGCCCATCCTGTTTTTGGATCGGAATCGATTGCATGAGCGATCGGATACTTGGGTTGCGAGTGATCCGCCCATGCTTGATGGAAAGGTTGCTTGATTTTGTTGGCAATGATTTGGAATTCGGAAAGAACGAAGTTGCCGTTGCTCGCCTTGCCGGGTCCTTTTTGAGGGAGCGATTCGTCCATCAGCGTGCGTAGTCGCAAGGCAGTGATCGGCTTGGCATCGTTGCCCGTGTGGACGAATTCGAATTTTATTGTCGCATTCCCTCGAACTGGATCGGGTACGAGCACCGAGCCATCGCCGAGCGGGATCAGTGCTGAGGATTGCTCCCCTTCGATTCCAAGAGCGTGTTGGATAGGGACAGGCTCCCATGAGAGTTCAGGTTCGGGGGCTTCGTTTAGCTTCTTGATCCGAGCCTCGAGTTCCCGGAGTTGTGCGTTGAGCTGTTGTAGTTTGGAGAAATCAGCAAGAACCGAATCAGGGAGGCCGAAGACTTCCCCCTCGAGAACATCGATCGTCGGTCCTGCAGCGTTGCTGTCCGAGCATGCGTTGAAGAATGCATACAGGCGATAGTAGTCGTCGATACTGATCGGATCGTACTTGTGAGTATGGCATTGTGCACAGCCGACGGTCAGGCCCAACCACACGGCACCGGTCGTATTGACGCGATCGACGATTGCTTCATGTCGGTATTGATCCGCTTTGACTCCTCCTTCTTCGTTGATCATCGTGTTGCGGTGGAATGCGCTCGCGATGAGCTGGTTCTTGGAAGGTTTGCCTTGGCTGGCTTCACTCTGTAGCAGATCACCCGCAAGTTGTTCGATGGTGAATTGATCGAATGGCATATCGGCATTGATCGCAGCGATGACCCAGTCGCGATAGGGCCACATGGGTCGCGGGCCATCGATGGTGAACCCGTTGGAGTCCGCGTAACGGGCTTGGTCCAACCAGAATCGACCCCAGCGTTCACCGAATTGCGGACTTGCCAGAAGACGTTCGATCAAGCGATCGATCTTGTTGGGCAGCGGATCCGCTTGGATCGATTCGACTTCTTCGGGGCTCGGCAGCGTACCGATCAAGTCCAGATACAATCGTCGAACGAGGTTGGCCGTGTCCGCCTGAGGAGCGGGCTCCAGTTGGCGTTGATGTAGTTCCGAGCGGATCCAGCGATCGATGGGGTTGCTTGCGATACTGTTTGCCGAGGAGTTATTTGCAGCCACGATCTCAGGAGGCGTTGGGCGAGTTAACGGTGCGAATGCCCAGTGTTTCTCGTAGCGGGCACCTTGGGCGATCCAGCGCTCGAGGATGGATTTCTGCGTTGCCGAGAGAGGCTTCTTAGTGGACGGGGGTGGCATGATCGCATCGGGATCCTCGGAGAGGATTCGGCGAACCAGTTCGCTTGCTTCGGGGTGGCCAGGAACGATCGTTGGAGGATTTTGATTGGGAGCGATCGGATCGTTGGGGGGATCGTTGGGGGGATCAGTTGGCAGATCGAGTCGGAGGTCAGCTTGTCGGCTTTTGTCGTCGAACCCGTGGCAGGCGAAGCAGTGGTTGGCGAGGATCGGGCGGACTTCTTTCTGGAAGTCGACTTTTTGGGAATTGGCGTCAGGGGAATCGACGGAGGGTTGCTGGTAGGCAAGCGATGCGTTTGCCGAGCTAACCAACATAACTGCTATGACGACGATTCGATTGCACATCATCCACTCATGCGCGAACCAAGATGGCGGGAGTTTTTTGCCATAGCGCAGTTTAGTCCGCCGAGGGGCGTGTGCGAAGGGATTGCGGCTTGGAATCGCATGCCGTGGGAGGAGCAGTTCCTCCCGTTGTTCGACTGCATCGCGCGCTAGACGCTGACGCAACGGAGCATGGGCCGTGATATAATCCAGGAGACTTCCTTTACTCTTGGATTCCGCTGGGACCGTATGGCAATTGTTGGTATCGATCTAGGGACGACGAACTCGCTGTGCGCGATTTTTGAGCGGGATCGGCCCGTCCTGATCCCGACAGCCCATGGTCGGTTCTTGACCCCGAGCGTGGTTGCCATGCTAGAGGATGGGCAGATTCTGGTCGGTGATGCAGCCAGGGAACTGCGGGTCACGAAACCGGAGAGGTGCGTGTCGCGATTCAAGCGTTGGATGGGGACGAACGAATCGGTCCAACTCGGCCATCAATCATTCACCGCGCCCGAGTTATCGAGTTTCGTGCTTCGTTCCCTGAAGTCTGATGCCGAAACTTATCTTGGCAAATCCATCACCCGGGCGGTGATCACCGTCCCCGCCTACTTCAACGATCTGCAGCGGCGTGCGACGCGATTGGCGGGTGAGTTGGCCGGTCTCGAGATCGTGCGGGTGATCAACGAGCCGACCGCCGCTGCATTGACGTACGGATTCCATGACCGAGACTTGCGCAAAAAATTGATGGTCATCGACCTTGGGGGTGGCACATTCGACGTCACGATTATGGAAGTCTTTGAACGCATGATGGAGATTGTCGCATCCTCCGGAGAGAGCATGTTGGGGGGCGAGGATTTCACCGACCGTCTGGCCTTTCATGTCTTGATGAAGTTTGGGTTGCAGTGGGAGGTCGTCGAGCACAAACATCCACTTCAATTGGCTCGATTGCAGCAGAAATGCGAGGAGGCCAAGCTGAAGTTTCTCGAATCCGAGTCGGTCGAGATCCGCTTGCCCAACGAGCAAGGCGGTATCGACCCGGCGCGACCCTCGGTCTCGGTCCATCGCGAAGAATTTCTCGCATGGATGCAACCGCTGCTGGGTCGATTGATGCGACCGATCGAACGGGCCCTGCGGGATGCCGGCCTGCAACCCTCGCAGCTCGATGACATCCTACTCGTCGGTGGAGCCACTCGCATGGAATGCCTCGGCCGTTTTCTGAGCGACCAGCTCCGGCGGACTCCGTTGTGCCAATACGACCCTGATGAGGTGGTTGCGATGGGCGCAGCGATCCAGGCGGCATTGATTGAAGAGAATGCTGCTGTCGAAGATATGGTGATGACCGATGTCTGCCCGCATACCCTCGGGATTGAAATCAGCAAGCAGCTCGGAGGACAAATGCTTCCCGGGTATTTCGAACCGATCATTCACCGCAACACCACCATTCCGGTTTCAAAGGAGAAGACCTTTGTCACGGTGGCTCCCAATCAAACGTCGGTGAAATTGCGCGTATTTCAAGGGGAAGGCCGACGTGCCGAGGACAACTGTCTTCTCGGAGAATTGACGATCGACGGCATTCCAGCCGGGCCGGTGGGGACCCCGTTTGATGTCCGATTCTCGTACGATCCGAGCGGCATCTTAGAGGTCGAGGTGATCATCACCCAAACGGGTAAATCGCGCCGTGCGGTTATGACTCCGCCAAATTCCCAGATAAGCTCTGCCCAGGTGGACCAAATCGTCCGCAAACTGCAGAAGGTGAAATTTTACCCTCGCGATTTTTTGGAGAACCGGCTGCTGCTCAGCTATGGCGAACGCCTGCTCGGAGAATTGCCAACCGAGCTTCGAGAAGAACTCAACCAAATGCTCGACATCTATGAAAATGGAATGCGCAGCGGCGATCGAAAGCTCTTCGAACAATCGCGCCAGCAGCTGCTGGTCTGGCTTGGCAGTCGCGGGTTTCCTTACGATGGAGTGATAGACGACGATGCCGAGTCCACTGACTGACCCGCAACAGCGATATGTGCGCTCCATGCTGATGCTGGATTCCGGCCAATGGGCATCTGTAGGATTGTCGCAACGCCGGGCGTTTCTTCAGCAGGCCGACACCACCTCGTCGGACTCGGATCCTCCGAATTTGTTCTCCGAGATGCACACATCCTCCGAGGGCGAATCGGCCATGGATTCGGAGGAGTTGGTTGCGCTGATCCAATTGTGCCTCAATTCATTTTGGGATACCGACGCGGAACCTTGGATGCTGAAGCTAGGATCAGTGACTTTTCAAAAAGCTCCCGAATGGAAAGCCGTGGCTGAGCGATTGCAGGCCTGGTACCCCGTCCGCGATCAGTTGCGGGAACTCGCGGACCAAATGGGACGTAAGTCGCTTGGCGCGATGATGCGCGACATGGCGACCATGTCGGCCCGAGGAATCGCGGAATTAAAGAATCATGTTACCTTCCGTCGACGCGGATGGTTCGCTGGTTCGATGCGCAGGCAAGCCAAGCAGATCAAGGACCAATACCCACGCGTCTACGCGCTGGACCCAACCTGGTTCGAGCAATGGATCGGCCCGAGCACCTGAAAGATAGGTTCACGAAAGTACATCGATGACCGAGCCGATGGATTCTGATCCCCCGTGGCATCTCCTACCACAACTTCCCAGGCAATTCTTCGGTCTAGGCCCCAAGGCAACGCGTGATGAGTTGAAACAGGCCTACAGCGTTCTCGTTCGCAGATTCAAGCCCGACAAGTTCCCGCAGGAGTTCAAACGCATTCGAGCAGCCTACGAGCAATTGGATCGCCAGATCCGTTCTGCAGCACCCGGCGAACACAACCGCGTCACGCCCGGTCCGCAGAATTCGGAACGCTCGGATTCTTGGAATCCATCATTGCAGGACGAGTCCTTTCGACCCGTCCCAGCGTTCTCCAAGAGCTTGAGGGCCCAGCGCCATTCGGCCATCTTGGATCTTTCGACTCGAGAGCCCGCGGCCTGGTACGCGGAACTCGCTACTCAGGCCAACAAGTCGCCGTTCGATTACTACATGCTCGCGGTGCTGTCCGACCTAGTCGATGGTCTGCCAAAGGGTTTCGTTGGTTGGATCGCCGAGGGTGTGGCAACGCATCCAACCGACAGCGACCTGCTCGCGTTGTTTCGGAAAATGGTTTCCCGTTCAGAAGTCCCTGCGGAAGAGCTCAGTCGTACCCTGAAGAAGATGGTCAAATCCACCCCATCGAATCTGTACTACTATTTGACCGACTCGCTTTGGCGTCATTACGTTCAGATGGTTTCTTGGGATACTTTCCAAGCCGACCTGGAGGAATGCGAGCGAGCGATGAACGCCAATGACAACTCGGCCCGATTGGCACTGACCGTGTCGCTTATGCGTCGCGCGATGTGGCGAGCTCCGATCGAATGGCTGCAGGCAAAGAAGCGGTGGATTGAGGAGTCCCAAGTCCCGATCTCGGGAGGTCTGGAATTCGATCACGAACTCAATTGCAGAATCCTGATACTGCGTGAACAGTTCACGCCCCGCTTGCAACACGGGGCCTATGGGAAACGAATCTTCGACTCGATCCGCACATTCTGCGAAGAGGACGAATGGGATGCTGCAAACAAGATCACCGAATGCCAACAGGAGATCGCCGACCACCCCAAGGAGTTTCTCTCCGAATTCGCTTTCCAACCCGAGGAAACCACCCAGTGGTGCCAAGGTTGGCAATGGATTTGTTGGGTCATTCTGTCCAAACTCCCAACCCAAGAGGCTGCGAGCGATCAAGCCAAGGTGTCTGCCACCATCGCTCGCGGACTGCGGCAATTCAATCGCAGGTTTCCCTGGAGCATCCTACTGAACATACTCCTACGGAACGTGATAGGGATCCTCCTGTACCTTCTCGTCTGTGTAGCGGCCAGTATGCTTCTCATCATTGTTGCTTCGGTGGTCTGGGTCAGCCTTCTCGGGGTCAACAGCGTGGTCGGATTGATACTCCTGCTTGTCGCGATGCTGATCGGAGTCGCTGCCAGCGTTGCATCCTATCGGAGCGTGCAGTCGCGATGGAGCGCCAGAGTCATTGAGCCCTACGTTCGACGTAAAGTCATCGCACAATATCAACAAAAGTGGCGGTTGCCGGTCGCCCATTCAATGCAGTTTCTCCTGTGCCCCTACGCCTTGTACCTGGACGTCATCCCACCGCTCTGCCTCGGGAAACGCAACACCCAACTATGGCCAGCCACGTGGCTAACCCTGCTGATGACCCATGATGTGGGATTAATCCTGTATTCGGCCGCCGTTCCCTTCCGACGGTAGCCTCCCAGGAAAAGTGCCATCCCGCCAACGCGGAAGTGTGTCCCCCGGATCAACGATCCATCCGACCGATCGGTCGGATCAGTCAGATCGGACCGATCGGTCGGATCGGTGGACTGTGGCGGGGCATCGCAAGGTTTCATGCAAGCATCTCTCGAATCGATTAGAATTTCTTCCCTGCGGATCTCCGATCGGATCCATGCCGATTCCGTCCCCCTTCCCAGCCTTGAGGAGTTTCCTTTCACCATGTTGAACAACCATAACCGATCGTCTGTGAGTCGACGCCGATTTCTGACCAACACAGCCGCCGTCGGGACCGGACTGATCCTGGCGGGGACCAAAGCATCGGGACGGGTCCTCGGAGCTAATGACCGTTTGCGAATCGCGGTCGCAGGACTTAATGGTCGCGGTAAGAGCCACATCAGCGGATGGCTTCAACAAGAAAATGTTGAAATCGCATGGCTCATCGACCCGGACACGCGAGTGTTGAACTCGGCAGCGACCATGGTGGAGAAAAATTCGGAGGGTCGCAGTAAGCCGAAGGTCGCCGCCGACATTCGAATGGCATTGGAGGACCCGACCGTCAATGCCGTCTCGATCGCCACTCCCAACCATTGGCACTCTTTGATGACGATTTGGGCGGCCCAAGCAGGCAAACATGTCTATGTAGAAAAACCGATGAGCCATGACATCGATGAAGGTCGCATCGCAGTCGCGGCTCAGCAGAAGTATGGCGTGGTGGTTCAGCACGGGACGCAGAATCGAAGCAACGCCCAAATCGCTGGTCTGCATGAAGCGATCCACGCTGGCAAATTCGGACGCTTGAAGATCGCCTACGGTTACTGCTGCAAGCCGCGAGGTTCGATCGGCTTCAAGGACGCTTCCCAGCCACCGGAGAAGCTCGATTGGAACCTTTGGCAGGGGCCAGCCGTCGTCCCTCAGTTTCATGCGAACTATGTTCACTACGGTTGGCACTGGTTCTGGAACACCGGCAACGGCGACTTGAACAATCAAGGAACTCATCAACTGGACATCGCTCGCTGGGCTATCGATCCCGATCAAACCCATCCGGTGCGAGCGATGGCGATCGGCGGTCGCTTCCAATGGGACGATCAAGGGGAAACACCCAACACGATGTTCGCGATCGCGGAATACCCCAATGGCCAGCAAGTCTTCTTCAACGTCCGCAACGTGAATTACGACGGATACGAGAAACAGGTCGAGAACGAGTATTACTTCGAAGACGGCGGAAAAATCATACGCAATCGATACTACGCCAAGGGAGATTCGGAAGGTGTGGCGATCGATGTTCCGGCTGGCAACGTGACACCGGGCGGCAATTGGGGATCTTTCATCGCCGCATGCCGAGCGGGCAATCCACAGATGGCCAATGGCAACGCGCTCGATGCCCATTACGGCTGTGTCTTGGGCCATCTCATGAACAACTCTTACCGTTTGGGACAACCCACGCCATCCGATCGAGTCAATCAACTCTTCGCCGATGGCCCCATGCGCAATAAAGCAGACGCCGCCGAGCATTTTGCAAAGCTGCATGCCATCATGAGTCAAGGAGTCGGCGTCTCGTTCGACAAAGCCCAATACACGGTCGGCCCGTGGGTGACCTTCGATCCGAAAACCGAAAAGCACGTCGGGGAATACGCGGAACAGGCCAATGCGCTGCGCAAAGACAGGAATCGAACCGGATTCGAGATCCCCGCGCTCGAGCAAGTCTAGGGCCCTTGCGGGGATACTCACTCGGCGAGATCGGTCGGATCAGACCGATCAGACCGATCAGACCGATCGGTTCGATCGCACGCGACCGGCGGAGTATAATCGGGGTGGTGAAACCGTTTTGTCCTAGGAGTTGACACATGATTCTCCGCACCTTGCATTTGAGTCTCGCCGAATACGATGCGATGGTTCTCAAGGGAGCCTTCGATGATTTGAACCGACGGGTCGAGTTGATTCGAGGAGAGATTGTTGAAATGAATCCCGCAGGACCGCTTCACGATGATTACATCACGTACCTTACCAACTGGTCTTCGGATTCTCGCGATAAAAGAGTGACGCAGATCACTTCTCAAACAGGGATCGACATGCCGGAAGTCCAGAGCCGCCCCGAGCCCGACGTCTTTTGGGTGCGCCGGGCCCGCTATCGCGATGGCCATCCTCAAGCCGCCGACGTCCAGCTCGCTATCGAAGTCGCCGACAGCTCATTGGAGAAGGACCTCGAAATCAAGCGTCATTTGTACGCGGAAGTCGGCATCGTCGAATACTGGATCGTGGATTGTCAGCACCGATGCGTCCATGTGTTCCGAGACCCCGAAGGAACCGATTACCGAACGCATCGGATCGCATCGGGCACCGAAACGATCTCACCGCTCGTCGCACCGGATGCCCATCTCGATCTGCACGATCTATTCGCAGGCGAATAGTAGAACAGCAGTCCTCTGCTGTTCCC
>CAYXFO010000035.1:0-18592 GCA_964464255.1 uncultured Pirellula sp. | reverse complement strand
TTGTCGATTCCGTCGGTGCCCATGGTTGGCCCGGTACACGTGCCCGTCGACAAGCCAATCCTCCGATCTCGTCCTTCTCGGGTGCCGAACGCGTATGGGAGTTTTTCAAAGATAAACAACGCACGGCACCATAAGCATTTAGCACCTTTACAACCTCTTCGGTATTTCTCGCATGAAACCCACTACCGCAGCGAATGGGGTTTAGATCAATGGGCCGAATCGGCCTTCGCGGACCGCTGCAATAAAGTCGGGCATGCTGCCGAGCAAATCGTCGCGCTGAGCCATGTGATCCAGTTGCATCCACAAAACCTCCGCAACCTCGTCAGGGTTCGGTTGCGGTTCAAGCGAAACATCTCGCGAACAGATCAGCCACTCCAAACGAGTCCCCCAACGAGTTACCGTTGTCCAAACATGCTGATGCACTTGCACAGGCAATTGCAACTCTTCAAGGAACTCGCGCCGGATCGCCGTTTCGAAATCTTCACCTGCCTCAATCCCACCCCCGGGGAAACAAATCAGCCCCGGAGCGCGAACTAGTTGCGAACGTCGGATCACCAAAAAGTGTCCCTCCTCGTGGATGATCCCGACCACGGCATGTCTGCCAGCGTCCTTTCGTGCCGAAGCATCCTCTGTCATGATGTTGATTCTCTTCCCTCGAGCATTAGGTTCCTTACATTCACCGATCAAGCCTTGTACGACTCACAGTCTGTCGATCTTCAGTTTGCCGAGCAAGTAGTACAGCGACTGGTATCCGCTGGCCATACCGCTTATTTCGCGGGAGGCTGCGTGCGTGATGCACTCATGGGAACCGAACCGCATGATTTCGACGTAGCGACCAGCGCCACCACCGATCAAGTCCGCGCTGTGTTCGGTCCCGAAAATACCCGTGCCGTCGGCGAGGCATTTGGCGTCGTGCTGGTGCATCGTCGTATCCAAGGGCAAACCTGCCAAGTCGAAGTCGCTTCCTTCCGGACCGATGGCTCTTACTCCGACGGTCGCCGCCCGGATTGGGTGGCTTTGGCGACTCCCGAAGAAGATGCCAGCCGCCGCGATTTCACCATCAACGGCCTATTCTACGACCCGATCGCGAAGAAAGTAATCGATTTCGTCGGTGGTCAATCCGACCTGGAACGACGCGTCCTGCGATCGATCGGCGTACCGGCGGACCGTTTTCGTGAGGACAAGCTGCGTTTGCTTCGAGCGGTTCGCTTCGCCGGTCGGTTCGGCTTTGAACTCGAATCGGAAACCCAACGAGCCGTTGAGCAGTTCGCTCCCCAGATCGTCGTCGTTAGCGGTGAACGGATCGGTGTGGAGCTGAAAAAGATCCTCGAGCATCCTAGCCGCTCATGGGCTTGGGAGAAACTGATCGAGACCGGGCTGACCGAATATCTCCTGCCGGAACTTCATCATCGATGGACTTCGCCCGGAGATCGGCATCACGATTTGCGAGTGCTCAAAGAACTTGCCGGGGCTCGCATCGACTGGACTTCCAGTATCGCTGCCATCGCCCTCCCTTGGTTTCTCGAGCATCGTTCCGAGGACGCTGTCGACGCATTGCTCGAGGCGCTCAAGGAACGCTGGAAGATGGCGAACGTGGAAGTCGAAGGCTTAGGTTTTGCGATTCAGCATTCCGAGACCCTTATCGCGGCCTCGCAACGACCATGGTCGGAGGTGCAACCGCTGTTGATCTCGAGCTTCGCGGCCCCGGCTCTCGATGTTGCTGAAGCGTTAGCCAAAGCCTACTCCCACGAGTTGCTCGGTATCCAATTGTGCCGGGAACGACTGAGGTGGCCCAGGAATCAGCTCGATCCTTCACCTTGGATTCGTGGAGACGACCTCATTGCCATGGGGCTCAAACCATGCCGTGCATTCGCGGAACTGCTTGGCGAGGCTCGAGCGCTTCAGCTCGACGAGCATTTAAGGGACCGCGATGCCGCCTTGGAGTGGCTTCAAGAAGCGATTCGTCGGCGTTCGGATCGAAAGGGCTAATGCGAGGGGACTTGACCCCGGAACGGTCCTTTCACATCAGCGGCTTTGGCGTAGAATCGGCGTCTTAACTGCCAACGCACAAGGAATCGTCGATGAACTCTCAGGAAAAACGGCTCTTCAATTTCTCTGCGGGACCGGCCGTGATGCCGGTCCCGGTTCTGGAACGGATCCGCGATGAGATCCTCTGTTTGCCAGGATGCGGCGCCTCGGTGATGGAGATCTCACATCGCAGCAAGCAGTTCATCGATATCCAACATGCGGCCCGAGATCGCTTGATCCGATTGCTAAAGATCCCGTCGACCCATGAGGTTCTGTTTCTTCAAGGGGGCGCGAGACTGCAGTTCTCGATGATCCCGATGAACCTGCTTCGCTCGCGATCCGAGCCTGCTCAGTACATCGTCACCGGAGCATGGGGCAAGTACGCGTTGGGTGAGGCTAAGAAAGAAGGGCCCGTTGAAGTTCTCTATGATGGGGCCTCGCATCGGAATTCGCAATTGCCGCGTTGGGATGAGTTGCAGATCCCAGACAACGCTTCGTATCTGCACTACACCAGCAACGAGACCATCCAAGGGATCCAGTTCCAGACAGACCCTGTCGCCAAATGTCCAGTCGTTTGCGATTGCTCATCGGACTTCCTCTATCGGCCACTCGATGTATCCAAGTACGGGCTGATCTATGCGTGCGCTCAAAAGAACGCCGGGCCGGCTGGGGTGACGGTTGTCATCATCCGACGCGATCTGCTCGAGCGATCGAGCGACAGGTTGCCAGGCTACCTCAACTACAAACATCATGCGGACGAGGACTCGATGTGGAATACGCCCCCCACTTTCGCGGTCTATGTTCTAGGCTTGGTGATGGAGTGGCTTGAGACCACCGTCGGCGGCTTGGAAGCGATGCATCGGATCAATCAACAGAAAGCTTCGATCGTCTACGAAGCCATGGATCGCCACCCGCAAATGTATCGAGGCCATGCAAGGCCGATAGATCGATCGTTGATGAACGCAACATTCACACTTCCCAACGAGAAACTCGAAGCGGAGTTTCTGGCCGGTGCTCAGCGGCGATCACTCGATTCCTTGAAAGGACATCGAAGCGTCGGAGGGATCCGGGCCAGCATCTACAATGCGATGCCTGTTGAGGGTGCCTCAGCCTTGGCTCAATGGATGGATGAATTCGCCAGCACGAACCCCATAGCGTAAACAAGAACAATGACCACTCGCATCCTGATCCTTGATCCCATCGCTCCCGAAGGGCTGGCGTTGCTCTCTGGCGATCCCGAGTTCTCCTACGAGGAACGTCACGGGCTCAAAGGGGATGACCTCCGAAAATCCCTCGCGGAATTCGATGGAGCGATCGTCCGCAGCGGTGTCAAAATCACCGCCGAATCGCTCGAAGGGAACCGACGACTCAAGGCGATTGTTCGGGCTGGAGTCGGAACCGACAACATCGATAAACATGCTGCCACGCGTCTCGGGATTGTGGTGATGAACACTCCCGCAGGGAACACCCTCAGCACGGCCGAGCATACTTTCGCATTGATGCTGGCCCTGTCGCGCTGCGTTGCCCCTGCATACCAAAGTCTGTGCAGCGGCAAATGGGATCGCAAGTCGTTTATGGGGACGCAGCTTGCTGATAAAGTCCTCGGCGTCGTCGGTATGGGACGCATCGGCCGCGAAGTCGCCTCGCGCGGCCAGGCCTTCGGCATGCGAGTCATCGCCTTCGATCCATTTCTGTCGGACGAACAGGCAAGCAAAATGCATATCGAAAAGGCTCACTCGGTCGCGGATATGCTGCCTCGTGTAGACTATCTCACGGTCCACACCCCACTCACCGACGAGACGAAATACTTGGTCGGCATGAAGCAATTGCCCAATCTCAAACGCGGAATCCGATTGGTCAATTGTGCACGAGGAGGGATCTATGAAGAAGCGGCCCTCGCCGAAGGATTGCGACAAGGAATCATTGCTGGTGTCGCTCTCGATGTCTTTGAAGAAGAACCCTGCACCCAGAGTCCACTATTCGGTTTGCCCGGTGTGATCTGCACTCCGCATCTCGGAGCTAGCACAGAAGAAGCGCAAACCCAAGTCGCTATCGAAGGCATTCAGCTTCTGATGAATTTCTTTAAGTCCGGGGAGATTCGACACGCAGTCAACGTTGCATCGCTCGATCCGAAAACACTCGATGCCCTTCGCGGCACCCTCGATGCCACCCACCGCCTCGGGCTCCTGCTCACGCAATGGCATACCGGGAGCGTCAGCGCATGCCAGATCCAGTTTCGAGGTGAAGTCGCTGACAAAGATACCAACCTGCTGACTGCGGCCTTCTGTGCAGGGCTGCTCGAACGCGCGCTAGCCGACGATGTCAACATCATCAACTCGACGATGCTCCTTCGCGAGCGTGGCATCGAGCTAGTCGAGCATCGCAGCCGCGAACCCGGCGCCTTCAGCTCGTCCATCACGGCCGAGGTAGACGGCAGCGGCCAACGTGTCAAAGCAGGGGTCACCGTCTTTGGACACAACATGCCGAGACTCATCTCGATCGATGATTACCGATTGGAAGCCTACCTCGATGGCCACATGCTGCTGTTCACCCACTACGACGTCCCGGGGATCATCGGACGCGTGGGGACCGTTTTTGGTGAACACGGCGTCAATATCGGGCAAATGTCCGTCGGTCGCGCTTCGCAACAACCCGGTGGACACGCGATCGGAGTCTTGAACCTCGATTCGCGTCCTCCCCAAGAAGCGCTCGAAGCATTGAGAGCATGCCCAGGCATCGAAAAAGTTCAGTGGATCGAACTCCCCGGTCGCGGAGTTCTCCCCAACTGGCTCGCCCCATGATACAATCATTCAATATTTATATCGATTTTTGAATTGTAAGCAATAAGGTGCAATAAGGTAATAAGGTACTGTGCGATGAATCAAGCTCCACCCTATGCTTCGATCACTTGGAGTGGGGACTCACTTGGTGAGATGCGGGTTCTGGATCAGACCGAATTGCCGCTGAACCTGGTGATGCGACCCCTTGGTTCGGTTGAAGAAGTTCACGAAGCGATTGTTGCTTTGAGGGTAAGGGGCGCGCCAGCCATCGGGATCGCGGCCGCGTATGGAGTGGTCGTTGCGATCCAGGATGCGATTCGCGATTCTACAGAGACCACAGTTGCCTCGGCGGTTGCCCGCAATGCGTGCGACTACCTTGCGACCAGTCGACCGACTGCGGTGAATCTGTTTTGGGCGTTGGATCGTATGCGAAGAAAGATCGATGCGAATCCTTCGGTAGCTTCGGCAGTGGAGCTCGGCAATCTGCTGTTGCGAGAAGCTCGATTGATTCACGACGAGGATCGGAGCATGTGCCATGCGATCGGTGATTACGGAGCGAGTTTGTTCGATGAGGGCTTTGGCATATTGACTCACTGCAATACGGGTGGCTTGGCAACTTCGGAATACGGCACGGCGCTCGCCGCGATCATCACTGCGCATGCGGCTGGCAAAAAAATTCATGTCTTCGCCGATGAAACACGGCCTTTGCTGCAAGGAGCGCGGTTGACCATGTGGGAACTGCAGCAGTATGGGGTCCCATCGACTCTGATCTGCGATTCGATGGCTGCCCAGGTCATGCGAGAAGGGAAAATCCAAGCGGTCATTGTGGGTGCGGATCGCATTACGGCTCGTGGAGATACGGCCAACAAGATCGGCACCTATGGAGTGGCGGTCGCAGCCCGGCATCACAACATCCCCTTTTACGTCGCCGCACCGACCAGCACCTTTGATTTATCGATCACCAGCGGCGATGCCATTCCGATCGAGCAGCGCAAGGGCGAGGAAATCACCCAAGGGCTCGGCCGCCGGACCGCTCCCCCCGATTGCATGGTGTACAATCCCGCGTTCGACGTCACACCCGCCGAATTGATTACCGCCATCGTCACCGAGCGAGGGATCATTCATCCCGTCGAAGAGGATCGAGTGCGTGCGATGGTGGAACGACGCTGATTTTTCACTTTCTCCCAAGGAACCAACGGGCACATGCTGACCAGTGAACAAGTGAAAGAAGAGATCGGAGTTCCCGATTCGTGGCAGCATCGCCATCTGTTAGGTTTGGAGCACTTGACGGCGCAGGAAATCGAATTGATTCTCGATTACGCCGACAAACTGCAAGCTGCGACGCTTGAAGGGCGTCGCAAGCTTGATCTGCTCAAAGGCCGCACAGTCGCGAATCTCTTTTTTGAAAACAGCACCCGTACGCGAAACAGTTTTTCCCTCGCGGCCAAGCGGTTGGGAGCGGACACGGTCGAGTTCTCCTCGTCGGGTTCCAGCGTTGCCAAAGGAGAGACATTGATCGATACTGCCAAGACGATCGAAGCGATGCTGGTGGATGCTGTGGTAGTGCGGCACAGTTCTCCAGGCACACCCCATCTGCTATCCCGAAGCTTGAATTGCAGCGTCATCAACGCGGGAGACGGTCCGCATGAACATCCGACGCAAGGATTGCTCGACATCCTTACTATTCGACGTCGTCGCGGATCATTGCGAGGAATCACAGTCGCGTTGGTCGGCGACATCGCCCATTCTCGCACGGCTCGATCCAATATTTGGGGATTGCTGAAACTCGGAGCCCATGTGATCGTATGTGGACCTGCGACACTCGTATCCAAGAACTGGGAAAAGCTCGGTGTCGAAGTCGCCTATGACCTCGATAAGATCTTGCCTCGTTGCGATGTCCTGAATCTGCTCCGCATCCAATTCGAGCGCCAAGCGATTCGCCCATTCCCATCGGTACACGAATACACTTTGCTGTACGCAATGAATCAAGAGCGTCTTCGTCGCAGCAAGCCCGAGATCTTGATCATGGCCCCTGGCCCGATCAACCGCGGTGTCGAGTTGACTCCCGAGGTGGCCGACGGCCCGCAGTCGGTGATCCTCGATCAAGTCACCAACGGGATCGCGATACGGATGGCCGTCCTTTTCCTGTTGCTCGGCCGCGCGAGGCAAACTTCGTCCTGAACGCGTCTGACGGGACGGACTATTGATCCGGGTTATCGATCAGTGACTTCAGTCGATCGCCTAGCGACTGAGGGAATCTCGCGACCCAGCTTTCGTCAACGAGTCCAACCTCAACCATATCGAGGAGGTGAACTCGGTCTTTCAGTCGAAAGGAATTCAATTTCATGCGAACAAGCCGTTCGAGTGGCAAGATACGAATGCCATCGCCATATTCAGTCGGCTCGACATCCGGATTTGGCTCGATGTCGTCTGGCTTGACCATTCGATTCGCAAGGACGATATGAATTGCATAGCGTACGGAATCATCTTTTCCTTCGAGAAACATGTCCAAGCCTGCAGCTTTGCGATAATGGTATCCGTTGGCTGCCATAACCTGTTTGACTTGCTCGAGATCCTCGGGACGAATCAAAATATCGACATCGTTCGTTGCACGCGCCGCTCCGGGATCGACTTGCGCGACCCAAACCCGGACCGCATTCCCACCAACGATCGCGAACGGAATAGAAGTTGACTCAAGGATCGACACGGCTTTTCTTAGGCGTAACTCAACTCGATCCATCGATTCCCCGATTCTCTTCCAGAGTTGATCTCCAACGATGGTCAGTGCTGGATGCATGTCATTTCCTTTCCACTAACGGTGTAATTGTAACACAAACGAGGATTACTCCAAAATCAATCGTTGTGCTTGCACCTTTGTGCTTTGTTAGCTGAGATGCGCGAGCATCCGGGTGGAATCGCACTCGACAATGCAACGCTTACCACACTTCCAACCCGGGAGCTTGGGCTCCTCGGCTTTTATTTTGGTGGCTCGTTGGGCGCACGGAACCCAGAGGATTCGGCATCAACTAAGAGTCCAGAAATTAAGAAAGGGTGCTCGGAAGAGCACCCTTTTTCAAATAAGTGATCGCGAGACTCGCTCGTTACCAGGGGCCGCGCACTGGATAGACGCCGAATTGCTCGGTGTGCGTTGGCCAATACGGCGTTCCTCGGAATGCTCCGCCACCTGCTCCATTCGGAGGTACGCCACCGAACTGGTGGTAAACCGGAGTCATCGTGTTTTGCGATACACCCCATGAGTAGTGTTGCTGCATGGTAACAACGGGAGGAACCACCAACGCAGTCGGTTGGCCGGTACGCATCCAGTAGTAGCCGCCGTGCCATGGTCGCTGCGCTGCTTGATTGCGAGCCCAGTAATCGCCCCAGCTGGAATGCCAAGCCCAGGCCTTTAGCGTTCCATGCTCACCCGTGTTAGAACCGAGCAGGCCGCCACCTGTGCCGAGACCTCGACCACCGAAATGATGACCTGCGGATCCTTGGCAATTGCCCGAGTTGCAGTCGCCGACGACGACTTCCTGCCCCAGACCGATCTGAGACATCAGGAGCGCTGCTGCAAGAACAGTGCTTCCCAGGACGAATCTTTGACTCATACGCTTCTCACTTCATTCATTATTGGTTGAAGATCAGTCGCGCATCGTCCTTGACGCTCATCTGAACCATCGTTTGGAGAATCAGGATCCGATCCCGATCAAATCGCTAATCTCCTCGGCCAGGCTTACTGGTGAGGCAATCGAATTCGCTTGTATGTTTGCTTGAGCGTGGTGTGGATCGGCGGGACGGAATAGCTCGCGTGCGTGCGATTCAATCCTTGACCATTGTCGTAATACGAATGGTACCGATCATGGTGATGATAGAGGTAATGGTGCGGGTAGAGGGGTTGGTAGGTGTAGTAGGTATGCCCCACCCATCCAGGAACTCCGATCGGGGAGATATACATGCCCGCGGTGGCTTGGTTCGCGTTCCCTTGGGTGAAATAGTTATCGAACAGAGGTTGCGTTCCCTTGCCGATATATTGGCCGTAGGTCTCGGCTCCAAGGTCTCCTGCACCTCCCCCGATACCGGCATGCGATGCGACCAGTCCTCGCACACCGCCACCTGCGTAGGAATTCCCCGGAACATACGGGACGGCGTTTGCGCCGCAAGTCGAGCACTGTGCGCTCGCTTCCTGGGAAATCATTCCTAGAGAGGCAATGGCAACTCCGCCAGCCAAACTCATCTTTACCAATCCTAGCCGTCGCATTCCTTGCACTCCTGTATCTGCGGAAAGGGGAAAACCTTTGTTTTCTCTGCTCGGCGATTCGCGATAGCATTCCGAAGCCAATCCGTCGTCCTGCGGCAGTCGCGGCCGAGAATCAGGGCAAGCACACCGGGTGGAACGATCCTACCGAAAATCCTTGGCTTAGCCCCAAGACTGGCCGAAATTCGCTAGGCCTCATAGACCGTCCCGCTGTTATCCTTTAACCTTTGTCCGACCCGTGGGATCGCGGGAGTTCAGACTGACATCCAGGATTGGTTACGCATCATTGACGAGCATGACATCGAATTCGAACAAATCCCGTCGCGCCACCGCCGAATCGATGGCGACCAAGCAGCGGGACGTTTCCGTTAGCGAGTTTTTCGCCAAGAATCGACACCTTCTTGGCTTCGACAACCCCCGCAAAGCGCTCCTGACCACGGTCAAGGAAGCGGTTGATAACTCATTGGATGCCTGCGAGGAAGCTGGCATCCTGCCCGAGGTCTGGGTCCGGATCGACCAGACCCAAGCCGGTCGATTCCGTGTCGCCGTCCAAGACAACGGACCCGGTATCGTGAAGAAGCAGATCCCTTTGATCTTCGGCAAGCTTCTCTATGGCAGCAAGTTTCATCGCTTGCGAATGAGTCGCGGACAGCAAGGGATCGGTATCAGCGCCGCCGGGATGAACGGCATGTTGACCACCGGTCGTCCGATGCAGATCCTCTCCAAGACCAGCAAAAAATCGCCGGTCCATTACTTTCTACTGCAAGTCGACACGAAGAAGAACCAACCTGAGATCATCAATGGCAAAGGAGAGGGCGTCGACATTCCGGCTGGCGAGAAGGGACTCGCCCACATGCGGGACAACGACATCGTTTGGGATAGCCATTATCCAGGGAGCGATGGCAAGCCGGGACCGGAAGTCGAATCGGGCACTCGCGTCACGATCGAGTTGACGGGTGTCTACAAACGGAGTCGTGGGAGCGTCGACGAATACTTGGAACAGACGGCGATCGCGAACCCGCACGTGACCATCCATTGGCAAAGCCCCGATGGCGAGAAGGTAACCATTCCTCGTACGACTACGGAGTTGCCTCGCGAAGCCAAGGAGATCAAGCCGCATCCGTACGGGGTGGAACTCGGTCGCTTGATCACCATGCTTGGCGATGACAAGTCGGCGACTCTCAGTTCCTTTTTGACCAGTTCGTTTTCATGTGTAACTCCTGCGGTCGCTCGCAAGGTTTGCGAAGTAGCCAAACTCAGCACGCGTGCATCGGCCATTAAAGTTGGCCAGACCGAAGCCGAAAGACTGTATCAAGCATTGCAGGAGACCAAGATCCGTCCTCCTTCGACCGATTGCATCGTACCGATTGGGCGAGATCTACTGTACGCGGGACTCAAGGCCATCGTGCCGGGTGAATTCCACGATGCTGTGACCCGTCCTCCTTCGGTGTTTCGCGGTTCTCCATTCCAAATCGAAGTCGCCTTGGCATACGGCGGTACGGTCGCAACCCAAAAGATCACCCGCGAGGAACTGGTCGAAGTGATTAACCAGTCCGATGCCCGGACGCTCCGGAAATTCCTGATCGATTCGTTCAATGGCATCGGCGGGGATTCGGCCGACAAGATCATTGCCGAAACCAAGTTGCCGACCCGATGCAGTCCGCAAAAACTCAAGAAGGATCAGATCGATGCGTTGCACACCGCATTGCGAGAGGTGAACATCTCCGAAGGCCAATCGATGCAAATCTATCGTTTTGCCAATCGTGTGCCTCTTCAGTACCAACAAGGAGCCTGTGCCATCACCCAAGCGGTCCTCCATACCAATTGGCGACCCTATGGATTATCCCAGTCCAAGGGGGCATTGCCATCGGGGCCGGTGACATTGATCGTTCACATGGCGAGCGTTTGGGTTCCCTTCACCAGCGAATCGAAGGAAGCCATCGCTAACGCACCGGAGATTGAAAAGGAATTGCGACTTGGCATTCAGGCCATCGGTCGGTCGCTTGCAGGTTACATTCGCAAACGGCAAGCCATCGCGGCTCAAGGGAATCGCCGTAGCATCTTTCTTCGGTATCTCAAGGAAGTGGCCAATGCGGTTGCGACGATTCAGAAGTCGGAAGCCAATCCGATCTATGAGGATCTGTTGCACGTGGCCAAGAAAAAGACTGCGGTTGCCGATGTCAAGCTGGACGAATTCGGCCGCGAGATTGCCGCCGAGTCCGAAGACTCGGCGGTTAGTTGACGCAAGTAGCCATTGAGTCCCGACGCTAGGCGCTCTCTTTGCGCTTCGAAGTGGACTTGACGGGACGGATGCTTCCATCGTTCGGATCCAGGTCGATGGTGAAGAGGGTTCCCTCTTCCTGTTCGGGCAGATCGAACATGACATCCATCATGATCTCTTCGACAATGCTTCGCAGCCCCCGTGCACCGACATTCTTGCGGTGTGCTTTTTCCGCGATGGATCGCATCGCGGCTTCGGTGAACTGCAGATCGCAGTTCTCCATGCCGAAGAGTGCTTGGTACTGCTTCACCAAGGCATTCTTGGGTTCCGTAAGGACTTTGACCAAGCCTTCGATGTCCAGCGGTGCAAGTGCCGTGACGACAGGAAGCCGACCGATCAACTCGGGAATCATGCCGAACTCGAGGATGTCGTCGGAGTGGATTTGAGCGAGAAGTTTCGCAGAGTCCGTTTCACCTTTGATGCTCGATCCAGGGCCGAATCCCAGCGAGCGTTTGCCGAGTCGTTTACTGACGATGTCTTCGACACCCACGAAAGTACCGCCACAGATGAACAAAATGTTCGTCGTGTCGAGCTGAATATACTGTTGCTCTGGATGTTTACGTCCACCCTGAGGTGGAACATTGGCAACGGTTCCTTCGAGCATTTTGAGGAGTGCTTGTTGCACACCCTCGCCCGACACATCGCGTGTGATCGAAACGTTCTGACTGGTCTTGCCGATCTTGTCGATTTCGTCGATGTAGAGGATCCCACGTTGGGCCGCTTCGATATCGAAGTCTGCGGCATGGAGCAATTTCAAAAGAAGGTTCTCGACATCTTCGCCGACGTACCCTGCCTCGGTGAGGGTTGTCGCATCCCCGATGGCGAACGGGACATTGAGCATTTTGGCCAGGGTGCGAGCCATCAGCGTTTTGCCGCTACCGGTCGGACCGACCAAGAGAATATTCGATTTCTCGATTTCAATTTCGCCACCCTCCCATTCCGCGCTCAATCGTTTGTAGTGATTGTGGACTGCAACCGCCAACGAACGTTTGGTTTGCACTTGGCCGATCACATATTGATCCAAGTGTTCAACGATCTCTCGAGGGGAGGGGATTTCATTGAAGAGTTTCTTGGTGGGGCCGCGTCGACGTTGCTCTTGGTCGAGAATCGACTGGCACAATTCGATGCATTCGCCACAGATGTAAACATCTCCAGGACCTTCGACTAAGGGGCCGACATCCCGATAACTCTTGCGGCAAAACGAGCAGAAAGCATTCTTCTTCGCAGCACCGCCATTGCCGCCACGGCGGCCGGCCATCATATCCTTGCCTGAGGGCATTCTCGACTCCTTGGTTGTCCCAAAACGAGTCGCGATCGACTCCGTTTCAGGAATGTGGTTCACGTTGGGGAAGCTCGATCGTCAGCTCCTGCTCTCGAATCTTCGCAAAGCAAAGTTTCGATTGCGGGTGCAAACCGGGCTTCCTTGACCACAGTTACGAGCCGATGGGTAAAGTTGCTTAATCGCTCAAGGCGACAGCGGCCTCCCAGGCCGATTCAGATTCACCACCACTTCCAGCAGTATATCACAAGTTCGGCGATGGATTGACATCGTTTTCTTGAGAGGTGCCAGCAGGGGGGGCGGTCAGTTTCGCTGCAGACGCGGCGGGTAGAGACCCTCCGGAGAGCAACGACTTAATCTTTCGGAATTCCTGTTCGTTAATGTCACCTTCACTCCGCATTTCTTCGAAATTCTTTTCCAGCAGATGGGTGATGGAACGGTCTTTCGTGTTGGAATCGCGCAACTTTGACAGGGCGAAGTATGCGACCATCGTAACGATAGACAAGACCAACAAACCCAATACAGCTTGAATGACTGGATCGGAAATCAATCCGCTGGCTGATGCCCAACGATCAGGTGCGGTATTCATGCGACAAGCAACCGGTAAGACACTCTCAAGGGACAAACCTTAGATCCATCATTTTAACCGAAATGCTTCGAGAGTCATTCTCGACTCCGCACGCCCGAATGGTATGCATGTCCCATGGCCGCAGACCACTCCTGCAATGGCCATTTTTCGAGAAATTCTCGAATCGGCAGGATAGGCGATCTCGGAGTCTTCTAGTTCTTTATCCCTCGCTAACGCGTCCTGTTGGGAGAGGGACAGTCGTGATTACTAGCTGTCATTGTTTTGCCAGTGATTATCATAACCCGAAGCGTGAGCGAGGAACGCACGAGGGAAGACGTCGCAAGCGACGTAAGTCTATCCCTCACTTACGTTTCGGGTTGTGATTACATCGGAAAGCGCAACTTCAAAACTTACGGGTCGCGTTGGGATTGGCTCGCGGGTCGAGACGCGAAGACCGGGAGCCGTTTTGGTTGCGATGAGCCTGTTAAAACCACGAGAAACCGCAGATGATCCTCCCGAGGCGGATCGATCTGCAGCGATCAACCGGCCCATGTTCTTGGATCTGGCTCTTTGCGGGGGCTAGGCTAGTCCAAGCCGCTCCTTCGGATCTTTCAGTGCATGATGCAGGCGAGCCAGCGCTTCGGTTTCGATCTGGCGAACCCGCTCGCGTGTCAGTCCCAATTCGGCACCGATTTCCTTCAGCGTATGCGGCGGAGAGTCGCCGAGCCCGAACCGCATCTTGAGAACCGTCGACTCCCGATCATCGAGCGTGCCGAGCAATTCCATCGCCGTCTTCATGACGTCGTGGTCGAGCAATTCTTCGTCAGGACTCTTGCGTCTCTCATCCATCACCATTTCGCCGAGTGACCATCCCTGCTCGGATTGGTCGCTTTGCGGAGTTGCGTTATAGATCTGGATCGCTTTCTTGATGATCGGCAGCTTTTTCTTGGGGAGCCCCAGGATTCTCGCGACCTCTTCTTGTGTGGGCATGCGACCAAGCTCTTCGCTCAGTCGAGCAGTGGCTCGCCGCCACTTGCTGAGCAACTCGACCATGTACGCAGGAATGCGAATGGTCTTCGCGGAATTGATCAACGCCCGCTTGATCGACTGCTTGATCCAATAACTGGCGTAGGTGCTGAAGCGGGTCCCTACATCCGGATCAAAACCTTCCACGGCTCGCAACAAGCCGAGGTTACCTTCCTCGATCAAGTCTTGCAGGGCAAGCCCCTTGCCGACGTAACTCCGCGCGATGTTAACCACCAAGCGAAGGTTGGCCCGGACCATGCGGTCCCGCGCGAGAACATCACCTGTAGCGATTTGACGGGCCAAGAACTGTTCGTCTTCGGCAGTCAGTAGTTTGGTTTCGTTGATCTCCCGAAGATAGGTTTCCAGGGGAGATTGCAATTGGTCGCCATCCTTGCGACGTCGACGATCGGAAATCGAGGTGACTTCATCGTCGAGTGGATCCTCCACGCTATCGAGAAATGGTCGTGGATGCACCATCGATGGATCTTTCTCACGTGCAAGAGGGGAGCAGAAAATGAATTGGGCCTAGACACGATTGAATCGGCCGGAATGCCATCATTTCTAAGGAATTCTGCCTCGGACCTGCCTGTAGCGGATGTTCCGAGAACGCAAACCGCTGTCCGATCGGCGTTTTTGCCTTACAATCGCCTTCCTGAGATTCGGAGCACATCCGAGACCTGTTTTTCCGACGATCCTCGCGCAATAAGAACCGCCAATGCTCTCACCGCACGCAACCGATTCGACGCAGACCTTCGTTAGGCCTGAGGGTTGTACCGAACATGATTCCTGTACCACCGTCACGGGTGATGGCCGGTGGATGCAATGGGCCGCAGAGGTATTGGCCGGTAAAGGCATTGACCGATCGCAAGCCCTCGCGATCCTCAATGCGAACGATGATCAGTTGATGGATATTCTCTCCGCAGCCAATCGGATTCGATTGCACTATTTTGGCAAGACCGTGCAGCTTTACTTCTTGATGAACGCCAAGAGCGGCCTATGCCCCGAGGACTGCCACTACTGCAGCCAATCGAAGGTCTCCGACGCACCTATCCCCAAGTACACAATCCTCAGCCGCGAAAAACTTCTCGACGGCGCGAGGGTCGCAGCGGAACGTCAGAGCAAGACTTACTGCATCGTGATCAGCGGTCGGGCTCCCAACGAACGGGAGATCAAGGCGATCGAAACCATCGTCCCGGAGATCAAGCAGAAGTATGGATTGAACATCTGTGCCTGCCTCGGGCTGCTCAACGAGTCGCAGGCTCAGCGACTTGCAGCAGCGGGTGTCGACAAGGTCAACCATAACTTGAACACGAGCCGAGAATACTACGAGAAGATCTGCACCACCCACACCTTTGACGATCGAATGGAAACTCTCCGAAACGTTCGCAAGGCAGGTCTACAACTGTGTAGCGGTGGCATCATCGGCATGGGAGAGCGACGCGAAGACATCGTCGAGATGGCGTTTTCTCTCCGGGAATTTTCGGTGGAATCCATCCCTTTGAATTTCCTGCATGCGATCGATGGGACACCGATGGAGCAACAGGAATATCTCTCGCCACGCGATTGCCTTCGAGCTCTCGCTATGTTCCGATTCGTCAATCCATCGAGCGAACTGAGGATCGCTGGCGGACGAGAACGCCATCTGCGATCGCTGCAACCTCTTGGCCTATTGGTCGCCAACAGCATCTTTGTCGGCGATTACTTAACCACTCAAGGCCAACCGCCTCAGGAAGATTATCACATGATCCAGGACCTTGGCTATGAGATCACAGGCCAAGCCATGGTCCCCGAATGAATCACACTCGCGTGTGTACATCAACAGCCAAACGATCGAAACAAAACGACCATCGCCACTTGCACAAGAAAGTATCCATCATGCCGAAATTGACCGTCGAGGGTTTAGGGGAATTCGAGGTTCCACAGGGGAAACGCCTGATTGCTGCGTTGAGAGAAGAAGTGGGAAGCGACCAACTGCATGCGTGCGGTGGCAAAGCTCGCTGCACTACTTGCCGGGTGGAATTCCTCACAGGCGAACCCTCAAGTATCACCGTGGCTGAGCGAGACATCCTCGCCGCTAGAGGAGTAACCGGCGTTCGTCTCAGCTGCCAGATTGCCTGCGATCACGACATGAGTGTACGGTTGATCAGCCGATTCGAGGGAAGCGGTCGCAAGGACTGCGGATCTCCCTACTCGGAGCAGATTGAGCCGCAGCCGGTTGAGTGGGTCGATCGCTAAGATGCAACAGCTTTCACAGGCGAGGGGATGACCCATGCTCTTAGTCGACAACCCAGTGATGCAACGGGAACTGTTGACGAATCTGCGCGCGCCGCGCGCATTCGCGCTGATGTTGCTCTATCAGATCGCACTGGCATCGGTCGTCCTGATCGCCTATCCGCGCGATGTCAAAATCGATCTCAGCCGCGAGTCCGCGAGCGCACAACGACTGGTCGATTTCTTCTTCGTCGGCCAATTCGCGATCGCATCATTGATGGCCCCCAGCTTCACTGCCGGAGCGATCACGGGTGAGAAGGAACGCAAGACGTACGAGATGCTCTTGGCCAGTCCCCTTCGCCCATGGGTGATCGTATCTGGGAAGCTGATCGCAGCATTGACTCATTTGGTGGTGCTGATACTCGGGTCGCTCCCGATCATCATGCTCTGTTTGCCGCTCGGAGGCGTTTCGATCTACGAGTTGCTTGCCGCCTACATGGGGCTCGTGTTTGCGATCTTCCTGTTCGGATCCATCAGCCTGTTCTGTTCGAGTTACTTCAAGCGCACATCATCATCGCTGGTGGTCAGCTACGTATTGATTCTTCCGATTCTCGTCATCGGTGTGTTCGCTTGGCTGGCTCTATCAACACGAGGCGATTTCCGATTGATGATGACCGTGACCGTGGTGCCAGCGGCCAGCTTGCTGATGAGTTTTTTGCTGTTGTCGGTGACTGCGAGAAGGTTGTTGTATCCTCCCGATATCGGAAGCCAAGGGAGCGAAGTGATCGACCTGGATCGAGAACAACGTGAAGCGGTCGGGTTGGTCATTCAGCGCGATCAATTTCCCGATAAGCTCTTTGCTCCTCCGAGACGCAACAAGCTGATGGAGGATTCAGCCAATCCGGTGTACGACAAGGAAATGCATGCCGAACTCTTTAGCCAGGGTACGCTCATGCTGCGGCTGGTAATCCAATTGAGCATGCTCCTTGCGATTCCTTTGATGGCTCTGTTGCTATTTCTTTTCCCGAATTTAGCATCCTATTACGTTGGCTATGTTCTGGTATTCAGTCTGTTGACAGCCCCTGTATTCAATGCGGGGAGCATCACCAGCGAACGAGAGCGGCAGACGCTGGACTTGCTTCTGACGACAACGGTTTCTTCGTCTCAGATTCTCTGGGGCAAGCTGATCTCTGGTTTTCGTGTTTCGTTCGTGTTAACGGCGTTCCTCATGTTCCCCATGCTCTTGGCCTGCATCAATCCGGAACTATCGCGCAACTGGAGAGCGATGCTCGCTTACTTCGGAATCTGTATCGCTGCATCGGTATTCAACTCCGTATTGTCTTTGTTCGTATCGACGGTCGTACGCAGAACCAGCACCGCCTTGATGACATGCTATGTGACACTGTTGATCCTGTATGGTTTGCCGATCGCGATTTACTTCTTATTTTGGAACTTTGCACCTCCGGATGCGAACGTTGAGAATCTCCGTCTCTTCGGTATCACCAGCCCCTTGATGGCGGCCGACAGCGTTCCGATGACATCGGTGCAATCCGGTACGACAACGGCTCGAGCCAAGATCGGTTCGTGGTTGCTGGTCGCTGCCTACTTTGGTTTTACGGTCATCGCGACATCCTTGCTGCTCGCGTTGACGACATTACTCTTTCGGAGCCGATGGCGGCTCACCGGTCGAGGTTAGCTATGCCGATTCCTCCCTTTCGCGGTTTTGGGCCATCAGAGGCGATGAAACAACTCTCGCAGTTGGTAAATCAACCCGTATTGACCAACGCTTTGCGCGAAGCTGCTCAGAAGCTTGGTATCCGCGAGGTGCCATCTCTATCGAGTCTTCAGGAGCTATTGCGTCAAGCGGGACGATGGATCGACGTCGCTACCGAGCCCTGGGCCGAGAACCAGGGAAAACTGCTCGTTCCCGGAATCAATGCGACAGGGGAGTGTTTCAGCGGTCGGTGGACAGCATCGAAACTCTCTCCAGATGCTATGGCGATTTTGAATTTGATCCATGCCAACACCACCGAGGACTCCGATGTTGAGGGACATTGTCGAACCGCACTGTGCGGTGCTACGGGTGCAGCCGATGCCCTCGTTGCACCTAACCTTGCCATAGCGATTCATTTAGCAGTACAAGGGCTGCGAGCATCCGACCGAA
>CAYXFO010000034.1:0-19026 GCA_964464255.1 uncultured Pirellula sp. | reverse complement strand
TCACGCGATGATCTTGTGAAGCACTTCGCCGGAGACGTCGGTCAATCGGAAATTGCGACCGTTGTAAGGATAAGTCAATTTTGTGTGATCCAAACCCAAAAGATGCAAGATCGTCGCGTGAAGATCGTTCAAGTGCACGCGATCGATCGCTGCTTTGTATCCAATCTCGTCCGATTGGCCATACGTGATTCCGCCCCGAACTCCACCCCCTGCCATCCATGCCGTGAAGCAGTGCGGATTGTGATCCCGTCCAGGCTTGCCACCCAACTGTGCGATCGGTAACCGACCAAACTCGCCGCACCAAATCACAAGTGTGTCCTCCAGCATCCCTCGCTGCTCCAAGTCGGCGAGCAGTCCCGCGACCGGGCGATCGGTCTCATCAGCGAACTGCTGATGATTGCCCGCAATGTCGACATGGCCATCCCACGAGCGCTCGTTCTCCATACCTCCCGAATAGATTTGAACAAACCGAACGCCGCGCTCCAAAAATCGACGCGTCATCAAGCACTGTCGTGCGAAATGATCGCACTTGGGATCGCCGACTCCGTACAACGCATGGATCGATTCCGGTTCGTCTGAGATATCGAGCGTTTCGGGCGCTCGGCTTTGCATTCGAAACGCGAGCTCAAAACTCTCGATGCGAGCCGAAAGTTCGTTTTCGTCCGCATGGTTCGCCAAGTGCATGCGATTGAACTGAGCCAGCGAGTCCAACTGTTGCCTTTGGATCGGTGTCGTCAAATTGCTGGGCAGTTTGAGGTTCTCGATCGCATCACCGGTCGGCTTCAAGTAGGTCCCTTGATAGACCCCTGGGAGAAATCCTGCTGACCAATTAGCAGCATGTCCTTTCGGAAGCCCTCGTCCCTTCGGATCACTCATCACGACGAACGCGGGAAGATCTTGGCTTTCGCTACCGAGTCCATACGCTACCCACGAACCCACGCAGGGAAACCCCATCCGAGCCATCCCCGTATTCATCGCGAAGAGGGCGGGCGAGTGGTTGTTCGATTCGGTGTACCCGGAGTGGATGAAGGCCATCTTGTCGACATGTTCCCCCAGATGCGGAAAGATCGAGGACACCATCTTGCCGCATTGGCCGCGCGGAGTGAACTCGAACGGAGACTTCATCAGGTTTCCGACTGCATGGCGAAAGAATCCTGTCGTGTCGGAGAACGAGGAATCGAATTCCTTGATCGATTTGCCGTCTGCTTGAACGAGTCCCGGTTTGTAATCCCACGTATCCACTTGACTGGGCCCGCCATTGACAAAGATCCAGACCACTCGCTTTGCCTTGGCAGGCAAATGGGGCTCGCGTGGTGAAAGCGGACTCTGCGATCGATCGCCCAAGCCGTCGGCAAGTGCGCGCGATGACAGTCCGCTCTCCGCAAGTAGGGTGCTGAGCCCGAGCCAACCAAAGCCGCAGCCCGTATGCTGCAGCCATCGCCGCCTCGCCTGAATGTTCGTTAGGTCTTGCGTCGCAATCTTATCAGTCGACATAGATAAACTCATTGCAGCAAAGGAGAATTTGACAGAAATCGGCGATCGCCATTTTCTCGGACGAGCCCGACGATTGCTCGCGACGCATCGGTTCGGCATTGGCGATGAATCGCAACGCGGCTTCACGTTCCAACTCGGTGGGCTTGCGCGACAAAATACGCAGGAAGATCGAATCGAGTTGTTTTGCATCGGTCGGAGTCGCAACCGAATTCGCAATCGATTCGGCGGCCGATCGCGATAGCGGGTGGTTCATGAGCGCGAGAGCTTGCGGAGCGATGGTCGTCGATTGCCGCTGGCCGATACTGACCAAATGTTCGGGCCAATCAAAGAGCATCATCATCGAAATCAGTTGACTCCGTTTGATGAAGAAATAAATGCTGCGTCGTTTCATGTTGGCATCGAGTGTCCCTGGACCATACATCGTTCGATCCATCATCCCCGAAACAGCGAGAAGCGAATCGCGAACGGCCTCGGCTTCGAGTCGACGCGGTGGGCGATACCACCACAACTGATTGTCCGGGTCGCTCGTCATACGAGGGTCATCGGCGGATCGATTCCGCTGCATGTAGGTTTCGCTGGTCATGATCCGCTTGTGCAGCGGCTTCAGTTTCCAGCCATGATGGACCAAGTCTCGCGCGAGCCACTCGAGCAACTCCGGATGTGTAGGACGCTGCCCCGTGGAGCCGAAGTCGTTTGGCGTTGCAACCAGCCCGCGTCCGAAATGATGTTGCCAAAGTCGATTGGCGATGACACGTGCCACCAAAGCGCCCGACCCCGTATCCGTATCGGTCAGCCACCTCGCGAGGGCCGCTCGTCGATAGCTCGATTTCGAGTTTCCTTTTTCGATAGACTCCCATTGTAGGTCGCTGCTCTTGTCCTGATGACGCACGAAGACGCGAGGTATCCCCGGCGTCACTACGGAAACCTTTTGCTCGACATCACCCCGTCGAAGCAAATGGGTCTCGGGATAGAAGTGTGGGTAACCTCGATCGTCGGCGTGATGGGGGACGTGCGGTTCTCCTTCAGTGGTCACGAGGATTTTGGTGAGACGAAGCGGAGGACCTTCTTTTTCGAGTTTCGCACGGCGAGCTTGAAGCTCTTTCCAAGTCGACGAAGTCGATTGGTACCATGCGATCGCTCGCGTCCATGATTCGCTAGAGCGCATGGTCTCGTTCGGTTCTTCGGAATCGGTGATCTCTTTAGCAAGAGACTCGATCGCTTCGAGAACGTCGGTCGGAGGATCATCGCTGCCGACTTCGACGGGTGGCATCGGCTGATTCGAGATCGAGAATCGCATGCGCCCCATCGAATGTTTCGGGTTGGGATGATGGAATCGCAAAGTGAATCGCAAACGATCATCGGTATCAGACTTCAATGTCGAGCTAAAATGAAACACTGCAGCCTGGCTCTTTCCTATTTGACCGTCGACGGCCCAGCCAGAAACCAGATCCGCATCGATCGATGCAGCCACCGAGAGGGTGTTCGCATCCTGTTGGTGCGTTGCTCGCGGTTGATCGAGTGCGAGCTTCGTGACACTCGGCTCTGTATCCTTTTTGGATGATGCGTCTGTTGCACTCGGCATATGCTCCACCACCAAATTGCCAAGAGCGAAGTTTCCGTTGCCCGCTCGCCCGGGTCCCTGGCGTGGCAGCGATGGATCTGCGAGTGCCTCGATCCGGATCGATGTCCATTCACCTTTGGGGATGCGAGCGGTGAAGGTGATCGTTTCTTGGTTGGGAGCGTCGCCCTTGGCTAGGTAAGAACCATCCGGTTGAGATTGGAATTGGCTTCCTGCACTCGCTTGAATTTCGCCGCTTACGATTCGCCATGGAGAAACAGTGCGAGATGATGCAGTGCGATCAGAAGATGCAGTGCGATCAGAAGCAGTACGATCGTTGGCCTGGGAGCGAACTTCGCGGAGCTTGCGAGTGAACTCGGTCGCCAAGCCGGTCGCTTCGAAATTCGCGATATCTTGGCGGACCTGCTCCAGATCGGCTGAGTATTGTGCCTTGATCTTCGCGTTCTCGTCGGGATGCAGGTCGAATGTCTTCTCAGAGCGGATGACCGAGGTGAATGCCGACGCGAATCGATAATAATCCTCGCTCGAGATCGGATCGAACTTGTGGTCGTGGCATCGAGCGCAGCCGATCGACAGGCCCAGGAACGCGACGCCGGTCGTCGCCGTCATGTCATCAAGTTCGTTATATCGTGTCGATTCAAATTCTCGTTCGGTCAACTGGGTTGGAAAAGCACCAGCGCCGAGAAAGCCGGTCGCCATCCATGCCAAAGGATCGTTGGGTGCGAGTTCATCTCCAGCGATTTGCCATTGCGCGAACTGATCGAAGGGCATATCGCTGTTGAAAGCTCGAATGAGAAAGTCGCGATAGTGGAAGGCGTTGGGGCGATCGTAATCTTGTTCATAGCCGAACGATTCAGCGAACCGCGCAACATCCAACCAGTAGCGAGCCCATCGCTCGCCGTACTCAGGACGCTCTAGCAACCGGTCAATGAGTTCACTCCAAGCGACCTGGGAGATCGCGCCTGCTTCACCGGGCCGAGCCTGAAGAGACTGCATCGATTGCTCAAGTTCCTCCGGCGTTGGTGGGATCCCCAAGAGATCAAACCACGCGCGGCGGACCAAGACTCTCGCGTCTGCGACCGGTGACTGAAGGAGTTGTTTCTTCGCGAG
This sequence comes from uncultured Pirellula sp., assembly GCA_964464255.1. Classification (GTDB taxonomy): domain Bacteria; phylum Planctomycetota; class Planctomycetia; order Pirellulales; family Pirellulaceae; genus JBKCUI01. The sequence goes on along the minus strand of CAYXFO010000034.1, from coordinate 14,843 downwards.
CGATTCCTGAATGAAGGCATCGACCGGATGCGAGTTGTTTGGAGGTTCGATGGATTGCAAGGGTTGCAGCGACCAGAACTGGCGGCCGGTTTCCAAGTCCATCGCACGTTGCTTGATCGGTTGCGATTCGCGCCGTGGATCGACTGCTCCATCTGCAATCCAGCGTTCGAAGTCATCGATGATGCTTTGCGGGAGTTTGCCTGCGGGAGGCATTTCATAGTCTTCGTACCGCAGGGCCTTCAGAATCAAGCTCTCGTTCGTTTGACCTGCAACGAATGATGGTCCCGAGTCGCCACCTCGTTGCATGCCGTCTTGAGTGTCGAGGAACAGGTTCGCCTTGAGCTTGCCATTCGTCGCGGCATCTTGGGAATGACAGCCGTAGCAATGCTCGATGAGCACAGGGCGAATTTTGTTTTCGAAGAACGCGAGTTGGTCCGGCGTGGGCTGGGTATTGTCATCTGCAGGCGATTGGGCAAGTGCCAACGCATGCCCCAGCGATATCCATACAAAACCTCGCACAATCGCGGTACACAGGGGGGAACGAGCCATCGTGGTCATAGCAAGCGGCGGGGGAGGTGGAGCAGGGGAAACAGACGTCCATCACACTCTTTACAGGATAACGGATCATCGCTTGCTATGCGGGCATTTTCAGAGGAATCGTGTGTAGAAGCCCTTTGGATTGCGAGAACCCTAAGGGCAAGTACAATTCACAGCGACAGTGCTGCTCCAGGTACGACGCCCTAGTCTCTGGGTGTCACGCTCCCAACGGACCGGGTGGCACGCCCTGAGGCTTTGCGAAGGGCGTGATGAACCTTCAAGATCCCATGGTATGTGAGTGACGAAGCAATGCAATTCCCGCTAGTGTGCCCTGCCGGAAAAGGGCAAATCCAGAAAGGTTCTCGGGGCTGATGCCGATCGATCCCGCTCGAACGCAATACTACAGACGCGCTCGGTTCACGACGCGTTTGCCAAAACACTATCTCTACTCACGTAGCCACTTTTGGCTCCTCGAAATCGAGCCGGAACTGTGGCGCGTCGGGTTGACCCATTTCGCGACGAGAATGCTCGGCGATTTCGTCGAGTGCGAATTCCAGGTCGGACCAGACGATCAAGTGCAACTCGGTCAAACAATCGGATGGATCGAAGGGTTCAAGGCGGTTGCAGATATTTTTTGCGTGGTCGACGGCAGCTTTGTTACATTCAATAGCGACCTGAACAGCAAGCCCGAGTTGGTGGATAAAGACGCGTATGATCGAGGATGGTTGTTCCAAGTCCGGGGCAAACCCGACTCAACATGCGTCGATTGCGAAGGCTACGTCTCGCTCTTAGACCGCGCGGTCGATCGGATCCTCAGCCAGCAAGGCGAATCCGACGAGCCCTCGGACCCGACCTGGGAAGAAAAAAGTGGAAAGCGATCATGTTGAAAACGAACTATATCCTGGTCGGCGGATTCCTGGGCGCAGGAAAGACCACAACCATTCTAAAAATAGCAGAAATTTTGAATGGTAGAGGATTGCGTGTTGGGCTGATCACCAACGATCAGAGCCAGGGGTTGGTCGACACCGTGATGCTCGCCTCGCATGGGTTTCCGACCGAAGAGGTGACGGGTGGTTGCTTCTGTTGCCGGTTCAACAGTCTCGTTGAGGCGAGTGATCGGCTCGAGAGCGACACTTGCCCGGATGTGTTCCTTGCCGAGCCGGTCGGGAGTTGCACGGATCTCTTTGCAACGGTGGTGCTGCCTCTTCGCAAAATGTATGGAGAGCGGTTCAGCGTTTCTCCGCTGAGCGTCTTGGTCGATCCGATTCGGGTTCAACGCGTGTTGGGGTTGCGACCTGGCAAATCTTTTTCGCCGAAGGTGACCTACATCTACGAGAAGCAACTCGAGGAAGCCGACGTGATTGTCGTGAACAAGAAGGAGTTGCTCGAAGCTGATGAACTCGACGCATTGATGAAGGCGATTTCGGAGCGTTATCCGAGGGCGCGTGTGCTCGCGATGTCGGCGCGATCGGGCGAAGGGGTCGAGGCATGGCTCGACACGATTCAAGATTTGACGCAGGAGCTTGCGGGTGGGCGAGTTCGAAGCGCCATGGAGGTTGACTATGATCTTTATGCGGACGGTGAGGCACTTCTCGGTTGGTTAAACATGACCATGCGGATTCGAGGTCCGGAATTCGACGGCAATGAATTCTTGATGAGTTTTCTCAAAGACCTTCAGGCTCGCGCCGCAGCGGTTGCTGCCGAGGGACTAAGGATCGCGCATTTGAAGGCGACCTTGACTCCCTCTTCAGGAAACGACGTAGGAGTGGTCAATCTCGTCCGAGACGATTACTCCGTCGAGCAATCGCATCGTTTGGTCAGCCCCTTGGAGGATGGGACGTTGGTTTTGAATTTCCGAGCCGAAGGGGCTCCGGAAGTGTTGCAAAACGTGGCCGAGAATAGCTTGCGTGACCTACTCAGCCAACTTAGACTGACCGGTGAGTTAGCAGTTTGCGAAGCGTTTCGGCCTACCCCTCCGAATCCCACCTACCGCCTCGCGGAACAACACCCTTAAGAATTCTACGCCCCTTACCTAGTAGACCGGATGACACAACAACGCTGTGTTCTTTTTTGCCGTTGTGCGTTTGCACGCGTGGTTCCTGACGAAGTCAAGAACGATGTGCTCAAGCATCTCGCCGACCGCGCCGAGCCCTTCGATGCGGTGGGGGATCTGTGCGAAATGTCTGCACGTAAAGATCCGATGCTCGCTGACTTGGCATCGCAAGGGAATTTAACGGTCGTTGCTTGCTACCCACGGGCCGTGAAATGGCTATTCTCCGCTGCGGGTGCACCCCTAGCGACCGAAGGGGTCGAGATCCTCAACATGAGGACGGACAATGCAACCTCGATTTGCGACCGCTTGGATGGTAAGCCAGCCGAACCTTTGCTCTCTGGAGAATCCACATGATCGCGAAAAAATCCTCGACGCTCAGAGTGCTGATCTACGAAGGGCGAGACAGTTTGCCGATTCCCGCGGATCTTCGATTGGAACTGGTGCGATCCTTACTGGATCAAGGTTATTTCGTCAGCGCCGTGAAATCGGAAGGGAAGCTCGCGAAGTTTAGCCAATCCCACATCCTCGTGTTGGGCCGCTTTGAATCGATGCCGGACACCTTGGCGACCGATGCCAGCGAGGGAACGCAGGTCCACGTTCGCAACATCGATGGCATGTCCGCGGATTCCATTCGCGGCATCGTCGATGAAGTCTCTCAAACGGCGGATGGAAATCTCGGCGAGTCGGGTGGCGAAGGATCCACTTCGAGTGGACCTCGATGGAAACCGTGGTTCCCGGTCATCGATTACGATCGATGCACGAACTGCATGCAGTGTTTGAGTTTCTGCTTGTTCGATGTCTATGGTGTGACCAAAGCGGGACAAATCACGGTTCAAAATCAATCGAACTGCAAGACCGACTGCCCTGCCTGTTCTCGCGTCTGTCCCGAGGTGGCGATCCTGTTTCCCAAATACAAAGCGGGGCCAATCAACGGCGACGAGATCAGTGCTGACGATGTACGTCGCGAAGCGATGAAAGTGGACATCTCGTCGTTGCTCGGAGGTGACATCTATTCGATGCTTCGAGACCGAAGCGCTAAGGCGAAGTCGCGATTCTCGAAAGAAAGAGACGATGATCGAGCCCTCAAAGAACGCCAACGCTGCTTGAACAAGATGCAGCAGGCCATGGATTCCCTTGATATCCCAGTCGAGGTCCTCAGCAGTTTGCCGTCCGCCGATACCATTCGAGAACGCGCCGAACAAGCCAAGCAAAAAGCGCAGCAAGCCCTGCAGATGAACGCCCAAGAACCCCTTACATAACCGGGATCCGGGTCCCGAAAACGCTAACCCAAGAAGTATTCCATGGTTGCTCAACTCGCATACCGCATGTTCAACGAAGTTGATAAGCGACTCCTCTGGAAGTTCGCCTACAACTTTGGGTACAAAGGGATGCGGTCGGTGCAAAAGTACAAGAGGCGACTCAAACAAGGAATCCACTTTCCTCCGTTCCTGTTCATCTCCATCATCAACAGTTGCCAGCTCCGTTGCCAAGGTTGCTGGGTCGATGTGGCCTCTCCGAGAAAGATGATCAGCAGAGAAGATCTCAATCGCCTGATTACCGATGCCAAGAAGCATGGCAACAGCTACTTTGGGATCCTCGGTGGCGAGCCGTTCATGCATCCGGATCTGCTCGAGGTGCTGGGCGAGCATCCTGGTTGCTATTTCCAGATCTTCACCAACGGTCAATTGATCACCGATAAAGTCGCCAAGGCGTTGCGAAGTGTCGGCAATGCGACACCGTTGATCAGCATCGAAGGGACCGATGTCGTCAGCGACGAGCGTCGCGGTGCCAAGAACGTTCTCAACAAAACGCTCGCGGGGGTAAAAAATTGTGTCGACAATCGCTTGATCGTCGGCGTTGCTACCAGTGTATGCAAAACCAACATCGATTTGGTGAGCGAAGAGTGGCTGAAGCGATTGATCGACATGGGAGTCCATTACGCGTGGTTCCATACCTATCGCGTGGTCGGTCCGAAGCCGTCTGCCGAGCTTGCACTCTCCCCTGAAGAAATCGTGCGACTGCGTCGGTTCATCGTGGAAATGCGCAAGAAGGTTCCGATTGGGATTGTCGAACCCTACTGGGACGATCGAGGTGAAGCCCTATGTCCGATGGCGACGGGGGTCAGCCACCACATTGGTCCGTCGGGCTCGATCGAGCCATGCCCGATCATCCAGTTCGCTCGAGAAACGATCCACGACGGGCCCAGCATCTACCAAATCATGTCCAAATCGGAGTTTCTCGACGATTTCCGTCGGGTTTCCGCCCAGGCTACGCGAGGTTGCGTAGTGCTGGAACGGCCGGATCTGGTAAAACAATTGGTTCAAAAGCACGGTGCGGCCGATACCACGCAGAGAGGTACCGCCCTCGCCGAACTCGAAGCTCTCGAACCTCGTACCAGCCAGCATCAACCTGGCTTCGAGATTCCGGAGGAGCACTGGGTATACCGATTCGCCAAGAAACATTGGTACTTCGGTTTTGGTGCGTACACATGAGCCCTTTGGGAGGGTAGGAATCCAACACTATGCAGTTGCCTGTATTGAGCTTGCCTCGCGCCGTTCCCGTTCAAAAGGAGCGACAGCCCAAGGAAAATATTCCCCAGACTCGATCTGAGCGAGAGACGCTCCGGTCCAATCTTCGGACCTTCATCGCCCGGAACAAACCGGTTCCTCCCCTGTCGACTCAAGAGTTGCGGCGACTGTCGGAACAATTTGTCGCCGAATACCAAATCGATCCCAAATACATCGATTACTCCATCGTCTTGTTCAACAGCGAAGTATGGCGAGATCAATTAGCAACGGTGCCATTCGAGCGACGACTCCTGCTGCTGCCAAAATGCCTACGTATCGAAGACAAATGCCCGGCTCCCTTCGATGAGTTCGGCCTCCTTTGCAAACAGTGCGGTCTGTGCACCATCCAAGAGCTGCAAGAAGAAGCCGAGAAACTCGGGTATGCCGTGTTGGTGGCCGAAGGCTCCGCGCTCGTGATGGCGATCATTGAAACGGGCAAGATCGATGCGATCGTTGGAGTGAGTTGTCTGTCGGTTCTCGAGAAGGCTCATCCCTACATGGAAGCAGCCGCGATTCCAGGTGTCGCGATCCCGCTCCTCCAAGATGATTGCAAGGATGTGACCGTCGACTTGGAATGGATCTGGGAAGTGATCCACCTCACGAGCGAAGACCAGACCTATCGCCTCAATCTCGATGAACTACGAGAGGAAGTGAAATCATGGTTCGCACCTGATCAACTCGAACAAATCATGGGGCCAACCCATAACGAAACCGAGCAACTCGCTCGCGCTTGGTTGGCGAAAGATGGAAAACGATGGCGCCCGTTCCTGACCGCATGCGTCTGGAAAGCACTCAATCCCGACGCTGCCGACGAACTCCCTGCATCTCTCAAAAAACTAGCGGTTGCTGCGGAATGCTTCCACAAAGCGTCGCTCGTTCACGATGACATCGAAGATGGTGACGATATTCGTTACGGCGAGCCGACCTTGCATGCCGAACATGGAGTTGCTGTTGCGTTGAATCTGGGTGACTTGTTGCTCGGGGATGGTTATGCATTGATCGGTGATTGCGAAGTCCCCGATCATCAGCGAGCTGCGATTTTGCGAGTTGCAACGGCAGGCCATCGAACACTCTGTTTAGGCCAGGGAGCCGAGTTCCAATGGGCTCGCCGACCGCGGCCCCTGTCGTCTCTGGAAGTACTCGATATCTTCCGCAAAAAGACTTCGCCCGCATTTGAAGTTGCCCTCCTGTTCGGAGCCAATCTCGTCGAGCATGATCCCGAGACTTGTGAGATCATTTCGGAATTCAGCGAAGCCCTCGGTATCGCCTACCAGATTCGCGATGACGTCGAAGACATGAGCGAGGAGTGGGTCGCGAACGATCTCGCGGCTGGCCGACCATCGCTGCCGCTCGCCCTGTTGCATGAACGAGTCAAAGCCAACCCGGAAGCCTTGGCAATCGTCGATCGTGCGTGGCGCCGTCAGAGTTCCCGCGAGGATCTTGCGCAGATCGAATCGTTATTCCTCGAGTATGGAATCGGCGATCGATGCCGCTCGCTCCAAGAGTCCTACAAGGAACAAGCCATCCGATGTTTGGCCAAACTGGAAAACACCAGTCTCAAAGGACTCCTTCGCCGCGTCATCAGCAAGATTTTTGTTATGGAAGTAAAGGACTGGTGCAGTGAGTTTGAGGCTCGAAATGCTGCAAGTCGCTCGACTGTCGCCGGACATGTTGGGGGACTCAACGCAGTTAGTGGCTGATTTTCTCATTAGCCAACAACACGACGATGGCGGATTCTGCGATCGCGCAGGCCAAAGCGACATCTACTACACGACCTTCGGCATCGCTGGCCTTACGGCCCTTCAGTTGCCGCTCCCGGTCGAGTCGTTGACCCGTTATCTCCAAGGCTGGATGCCCCGTATCTCGAAGCTATCGCTCGTCGAACTCTCGTGTCTCGCTCGATGCTGGGCGGGTTTGCCTGCAGAGACTCGCCCCAGCGAATTGGCCTCGCAAGTGATGAGTAGCCTGATCGAATTCCAAACTCCGGATGGTGGATATGGTACGGAGAAGGGGGATTCCATCGGCACACTGTACGGATGCTTTCTGGCATTGAGTTCAGCGCAGGATGTCGGCGAGTCGTTGCCAGCGGTCCATGACATGCTGCAATGTATTCGATCACTGAAGTCGGCCGATGGCGGGTATGCAAACAGCCAAGACTTGCCTTTTGGGTTGGTACCCGCGACCGCTGCCGCATCGGCCCTCTTGCGACATCTCGGAGAGGAACGGGATCCAGAGATTCAGCCGTGGCTCCTTTCGTGCCTGCATCCCGACGGTGGTTTTGTGGTTGGCCCTGGGATTCCGATGCCGGATCTGCTCTCCACCGCCGTTGCATTGCATGCGCTCAATGACACGCATTGCGACATCGGGCCGATGAAGGAACATTGCCTCGACTACCTCGATACCCTTTGGACCGCTCGCGGAGGATTCTTCGGTTCTTGGGAAGACGATGCGCTCGATCTCGAATACACCTACTACGGCCTGCTCTCGTTAGGACACTTGAGCTTGTGAACACCCAACTACTGAATGACACACCCGTGGATACGACATTGTCTCCAGCTATGTTTGCATCGATGCGGGCGAATGCCCAGCGAACACTGCTTGATGCAAGGAAACCAGAGGGTTATTGGGAAGGGGAGTTGTCCAGTAGCGCTCTATCGACCGCAACGGCTACGATCGCTCTCAACGGCTATCTGCGATCGCAGCAATCCCTTCCGAGTGAGAAAATTTCACAGATCCAGGATCTGATCGATCGGGGAAGGGAGTGGCTCAGAGATCATCAGAATGAAGATGGCGGCTGGGGGGATACGGTCAAGAGCCACAGCAACATCAGCACCACGCTTTTGTGCTGGGGATCGTTGCACCATGCTTCCAGCGATTTTGATGAGTGCAATCACAAGGCGACTCGTTGGATCCAAGGCCATGCAGGGGGAACAACACCCGATGTCCTCGCACCTGCCATTCGAAAACGATACGGCAAGGACCAGACATTTTCCGTTCCGATTCTCACCGCATTGGCGATCACCGGTCGTTTGGGTGACGATGCCCAGGCTTGGAAATGGGTGCCGCAGTTGCCATTTGAACTCGCGGCGTTCCCCCAACGCATGTTCGCCGCCATGCGTTTGCCGGTGGTCAGTTATGCGCTCCCAGCGTTGATCGCGATCGGGCTGGTCAGACATCGCAAGAGACCATCCTGGAATATCGCGAGCCGAGCCATGCGAAACGCAGTAGCCGGCCGAACACTGCGCGTTCTTCGCTCCATCCAGCCGACGACAGGCGGATTCCTGGAGGCAACGCCGCTGACGAGTTTTGTTTCGATGAGCTTGATCGACGCAGGGAATGTTGACCATCCAGTCGTACAACATGGAATTCGATTCCTGATCGAGTCGGTCCGGCCAGACGGCAGTTGGCCGATCGACACTCATTTGGCGACCTGGGTTTCAACCTTGGCGATGAATGCGTTGTCGCATGATGAGCAGTTTCTAGAGAACATCGGGTCCGAAAACCTGGAGCAATTCCGGGGCTGGTTGATCCACCAGCAATATTTGGTACGCCATCCGTATACCAATGCGGCGCCGGGTGGATGGGCCTGGACTCCGTTGTCCGGTGGCGTTCCGGATGCTGACGATACGCCGGGTGCACTTCTGGCGCTCGATGCATTGGATCTCCTTGCTCCCCAAACTGCGAGCGATAATGCGCAGAGAGATAATGCGCAGAGCGATAATGCGCGGAGAGCAGAGCAAGGAATTCACTGGTTGATCGGACTTCAAAATAGCGATGGTGGCATCCCTACCTTCTGTCGAGGTTGGGGCACACTCCCGTTCGATCGCAGCAACCCCGATATTACGGCTCATGCGATTCGAGCCATGATTCGTTGGCGAGATCGAATGTCTACGACGTTGCAAACACGAATCGATATTTCGGTGCGAGCGGCGAGTGTGTTTCTCGCCAACCGGCAAGAAGTCTCGGGAGCCTGGACACCCCTTTGGTTTGGAAATCAGTTTTCTCCGGACGAATCCAACCGAACGTACGGTACCAGTCGCGTGTTGCTGGCGCTATTGAGTCTGATTGGTCATCCCGCAGAGTTGCCCAGGTCTCAATTGCATTCAGGGATGAAGTGGATGTTGCGTGCCCAGAATTCTGACGGAGGCTGGGGTGGAGAATTTGAGACTCCATCCTCGATTGAGGAAACGGCACTCGCGATGGAGACCCTCTCAGCTTGTGTTCAATCGCACGGTTCGGAGAAACTATGGACGGCTTCCGATGTTGAATGCATGCTGCAAGCGATTCGTGCGGGATTGACATGGCTTCGCGGTGCGACCAATGAGGGACGGGATTTTCCAGCTTCGCCCATCGGTTTTTACTTTGCCAAGCTATGGTATTTCGAGCAACTGTATCCGATGGTGTACACCGTCGCTGCGTTGAATCGTGCGAACACGATTGCTTCGAAGCTTTTTTCTTAGGAGTATTTCCTCGATCCATCTGCTATGACCCTCTATCTCGACTGCAATGCGACAACACCTATCGACCCGCGTGTTCGCGATGAGATCGTGCGCGTGTTCACGTCGGTATATGGCAACGCGGGGAGCCCCCATGAGTTTGGAGAGGCTGCCAAAGACATCGTCAGCCAAGCCAGGGAAAGCATCGCACAGGTGGTCGGTTGCCGACGACACGAAGTCATCTTCACGAGCGGTGCGACCGAGAGCAATAATCTCGCGATCTTAGGTGCTGCCCCCTGGGCCCGCGAGAGTGGTAAGAAGCACATCGTCAGTTCCATGATCGAGCACAAGGCTGTGCTGGAGCCGATCCAGGCCCTGCAGAAACAAGGGTTTGACGTGACCCTGGTGCGGCCGTTGGCCAATGGGCAAATCGACCCGGACGAGTTTCACGCTGCCATCAGGCCAGACACTTTCTTGGCAAGCCTCATGCATGTGAACAACGAAACCGGAGTTATTCAACCGATCGAAGCGGTAGCAAACCGCTTGCAGGGTTCGGGCGTCTTGATGCATGTGGATGCTGCTCAAGGTTTCACGAAGGATCTTGGTCCGTTGACGAATCCTCATATCGATCTGATCAGCATCAGCGGCCACAAGATTCATGGTCCTCAAGGGATCGGAGCGCTTGTAGCCAGAAGAAGACAAGGGCAGTTGCCTCCGCTGGCCCCGTTGACTTTCGGAGGAGGACAGGAGTTCGGCTTGCGACCCGGAACATTACCGGTTCCGTTGATCGCTGGTTTGGGGCTTGCGGCCCAACTCGCCGTTCTCGAACATGAAGCGAGGCGAACTCATTGTAAATTACTCCGTCAGACGGTACTCGCATGGATTCGTGAAGTAGGAGGCAGCATTCATGGCGACAGCGATGTGAGCTTGCCTCATGTCGTCAATGTGTCGATTCCCGGTTTGTCGGCGGACGAGGTCATCGAGCGATTCCGAGGAGATCTCGCAGTATCCGATGGAGCGGCATGTACAACGATTTGCACGACGCCGAGTCACGTGCTATCCGCGATGGGTGTTGCGGAGCCTCAACTGAGCGGAGCAGTTCGAATGTCCTGGTCCTATCTGACGGACCATGACGAGCTTCGAATCAAACTAAACGGGCATCGGTTGGGGCCTCAGCCTGCTGCGTGACCTGAACAGGTAAAATCTCTTTCAATTCCTCAACCAGCACCGCGAGCTCCTTCTCGGAATCGATCGCGGATTCTGAGTCTGAAGGAAGCTGTGAAGATCGCGTCGTCGGTTTGAGCTTTTGGACGCCCGGCACCTCCTTTGCGATTTCGGCGGACCAGCAATTCACTGCATTGCGTCCCGCGTGCTTTGCGGAATAGAGTGCCTTGTCGGCGCGATCGAGCATGATGTTGTAGCTCTCTGTTCCCGCAGCGTTCGAAGCGACACCGATGCTGGCGGTGACTCGGTACGGATTTTCCAACTGAGTTTGGATTGCATACCGAATAGCTTCGGCTGCTTGTGCTGCTCGGGACAAATCCATCAGAGGCAGAACCACGCAGAACTCCTCGCCCCCATAACGAGCGACCATGGACTTTTCCGGAGCACTCTTCCGGATCACCGAGGCCACATCGCGCAAGACTTGGTCTCCCACGGCGTGTCCATGTCCATCGTTGAGCTTCTTGAAATGGTCCACATCGAGCATGACAACGCTCATCGACTGTTGCTTCTGTGCCGTCATGTTCCAGATGTTTTCCAGATGCTCAAACAGGGACCGGCGGTTGAAGACCCCGGTCAACATATCCTTGGATGCCAGTTCGTGAAGTTTTTCGTTTTGTTGTCGGAGTTGCTCTTTGGATTCCCCGAGTTCTTTGAGCGTGCATTCAATTTTTCGCTTCTGATGTTCCAGCTCGGTGATGTCCTGGAAGCTCACCAAATTGCCTGCGTGACGTTCCTGGGCATCGAAAATGGGAGAGCAGCCCACAGTGAAGAAGCGGTCCCCTTCGGGAAGTCGAAGGAATGCCTTCACGCCGTTCCTAGTTTTCGTCGTTTTCTCGGGATCGGTCCACGGGAGGCAACTGTCCATCGGTGTGAATGGGATCTTCTCGAGACTGGAACCGATCAAGTCTTGAGTTTTGATGCCGGTGCTATTCTGGAACGCATCGTTGGCAACGATGATTCGCCCCTCCCCATCGACGATCACAACACCGTCGGGGATCGTGTTCAGGGTATTGCGGACTCGGGTAGGAACCACTTTGGTAGTGTCGAGAACCGATAGCGAGCGCCGCAGGATTAACGCAAAGACGATCAGATTGAATGCGATCGCCAACGACGAGGCTACGAAGACTTGGTAGTTGTTGTCTCGCTGCGGCGGGTTGCTGTAATAGAAGTCTACGTTTCCCCAGGGTTGCTGCAATCGATACAGCGTCGCGCTGATTCGGTTGTTCTGCGATGCTTCCTTGAACTCTTCCTGATTCGTGATCGAGGGGCTGACCAGATCGCAGATTTGCACACCATCATTTCGGATGATGCGAATGCCCCCCAGCGACTTGTCTCGCTCCAGGAGATCGGAGGATATCTTCTTCAGAATCGTTGGGTCGTCCCGTTGCACCGACAGAGCGCACAGCAGCGAGAACTGCTCACAGGAAAGGATCCGGGAATTGAGCGTCGCACGACTCTCCTCCATGGAACCATAAAGCGAGTACGCGACCAGAGGCGCTGTGGACGCCATCGCGAGTGCAAATGCCAGTTTGTAAGTTTTTTTAATGCGTTTCACTATTTTTCACCATGACTCTTAAGGGACGCGACTTCGAACAAGATATCCTCTTGCTCTTTGGACTTTTTGACTTTCGAGGAACCTTCCAAAACTATTAACGGATCTAACGGGACGAAAAGTCCCGACTGAGACAGTAACGAACTACCGATCTGCGCGGTGGCCAGAATATGGAGCGAAATTCCCGCACCGATAGCCGTTCCAAAGGCAATCGGCGTAGCGGTTTGGAATAAAAATTGCTGCTTCTCTCGCTCGAGTGCAGCACGTTCTTCAGAGCGGATGAATGGCTGAAACGAATTCTGGTTCGTTCCCAATACAACCGTCTGGCCGATATCCAATTGCAATCGTTGAATTGCTTGCCCCTGAGAAACTTGTACATCGCTCGACAGGCTTACATCCTGGAGATAACTCCCGGACTTGGATTGGAAGTAGACAGCCCCATTCGATTCGCTTTTCTGAAGCGTGCGAGGGTCCAAAACCGATACGCTGGTAACAGCCATGATTTCTATGGGACCATCGTTCTTGATCGACCCGTTCCCACCGGCCATCGCTTTATTGGCATCACCACTTGCCAATGCCGCGGTTTCAGTGCGTGGGTTGATTGAGTTTGAATCGACAGGAGTGGGGGCACCACGATCGACTGGGGCCGCAATGACTGTGGTTGCGGGAGGCGTGATAACAATCTCGGCGATTTGAGGATCCGAGGTGAGAGAGCCATCGGAGACTGCGTAGACCAGCCTAACGGTTCCCACGAAATTGGGTTCGGGCTTGAAATAAAAGACTCCCGTTTCGGCCTGCAGAAGCATACCAGGGGACGGCAAGGCGAGGAAAGTGACCTGCATGCGATCCCCCTCGGGATCGGAATCGTTCGCCAGCAGACCCGCGTACGTTATTTTTAAGGAAGTGGAGAAGTCGGTTTGGTAACGCTCGCCCTGAGTGACGGGCCGTTCGTTGACGGGAAGCACCGAAATCGTGAATGACGTATTGGACGTCGAGCCATCTTCGCTTGTCGCTAAGACAACAATCGTGTGGCTAGTGGCTGCTTCGTAATCGAGGGGGCTTGAATTGGCGACCGTAACGACTCCGGTGATGCTGTCGATCGCAAATCGGCCACCTGCGGAGTCGGAAAGTGAATACGATACCGTGTTTGTCGTACCATCCGCATCGCTTGCTGAAGCGGTGATGCCCACGATGGTTCCGACGGCGGAATTCTCTGCGACCCGATTGGGTGTCACATCGGCATCGGAAGCCGATCCTACGTCGAATTCATCGACATCGATCAGGTTGATGGTGAAGCTTTGAGTACTGTAACTGATATCGTCTGAAGTGGCCCGAATGATGATGTTGTGGGAAATAGCTGACTCGTAGTTCAGCAGGCTACCGTTGGCAACGGTTACGACACCTGTCGAACTATCAATCGCGAAGCGACCGCCAGCCGAATCATCCATTGAGTAGGTGATCGTATTATTGGTCCCGTCCATGTCCACGGCATTTGCTGTAATCCCGACGAGCGTACCATTCGCCGAATTCTCCGCGAGAAGATTAGCCGCCGCGTTGTCATCCAGAATTGGGCTGGATACGGCGAACTCGTCGATATCCGTCAAGTGGATCGTAAAGTTCCGCGTGCTGAAGCTCCCGTCACTTGAGATAGCCCGGATAATGATGTTATGAGACACGGCGATTTCGTAATCCAGCAGGCTGCCGTCGGCAACCGTGACCACGCCCGTGGTCGCATCGATCGCAAATCGCCCCCCCGAATTGTCATCCAATGCATAGGTAATTGCATTGTTCGTTCCATCCAGATCGATCGCACTGGCGGTAACGCCGACGAAGGTCCCGGCGATAGCGTTTTCAGCCACGCTGTTGCCGTTCGGATTGATGTCCGTTACAGGGCCGACATCAAACTCGTCGATATCGGTAATCGCAACAATCATCACTTTATCAGAGGTCGCCCCGGCGATATCGGTGAGGCGTACAGTAATCGAATGCGATGTAGCCGTCTCGTAATTCAGCAGGGTGGAATTCGCGACCGTCACCGCACCGGTAGAACTATCAATCGCAAAGCGACCACCGGCGCTATCCACCAGTGAATAGGTGAGCATATCACCGGAATCGATATCCAGACCGGCCAGAGTACCGACCACAGATCCATTGCTAGAGTTCTCTGCAATGGACAACGTCCCTGTAATGTCATGGGGTGTATCGTTAGCACCTTGGATCGTCACGGTGATCGTTGCTAGGCTGGTCAATCCGCCGGTATCGACAACGCGATACGTGAAGACATCACTGAGCGTATTCGCGGTGGTTCGCAGTGCTTGCACGGCGGAGTTGTTGTTATCGACTGTATACGTGTACGATCCATCGGCTGCGACATTGATCGAACCGTACGTGCCAGTGACGCTTACGCCAATGTTTCCGGTCGCAGAAGCCTGAGCACCTGCGACGACACCATTGACCGTTTTAGTATCCCCGGT
>CAYXFO010000033.1:0-19069 GCA_964464255.1 uncultured Pirellula sp. | reverse complement strand
TCCCACCCTTTTCCCATTCCACCCCGCCCCTCTTAAGCATGCTCTGCGTAACCATCGCCCGTACCCGTCACAAGCACATGCTCAACGAGCATAAAGAAGTCGCCGCTCTTGGTGCGAAATTGGTGGAGTTGCGGCTCGACTACATCGGCAGATCGATCGATCTACCCCGGCTCCTCAAAAATCGCCCGACCCCGGTTGTGGTCACCTGTCGACGCAAGGACGACGGTGGCCGTTGGGAGCGTACGGAAGAAGAGCGGTTGATGTTGATTCGACAATCGATCGCCATGGGAGTGGAGTACATCGACCTCGAGGAAGACATTGCGGCGAAGATACCGCGGTACGGCAAAACAAAACGTATCGTCAGCGTTCACAATTTCGAGGGGACACCCGACCATCTCGAAGCGATCCACGAGAGTCTTTGCAAGCACGATGCCGACATTGTCAAGCTCGCGGTTACCGCCCAATCGTTTGCGGACGCGGCCAGGATGCTGCAGTTGATGCGGTCTGCCAAGGTGCCCACCATCGGAATCAGCATGGGAGAATACGGTTCGTTGACTCGCATTCTGGCAACACGATACGGTGCTCCCTTCACCTTTTGCGTTTACAACATCGATCGAAGGGTTGCTCCTGGCCAGTTTTCCTTTCATGACATGAAGGAACTCTATCGCGTTGATTCGATCGGTCCCGACACGAAGTTATACGGTGTCGTAGCCGATCCTATTGCCCATTCCTTCAGCCCGATGTTGCACAACGCATGCTTCGAGCACCATCAGCTTGATTCTCGCTACATTCCGTTCCGTGTTTCCCCTGCGGATCTCGAGAAGTTCTTGAACTGGTGTCTCGAAGAAAAGATCGGTGGTTTGAGCGTCACGATTCCGCACAAACAGTCGGTGATGCCATTCCTGACCCATGTCGAGTCTGCTGCCCAAGGGATCGCTGCCTGCAACACCATCGCCTTCGTCGACAATCAACTCGCCGGTTACAACACCGACTACCGAGCCGCCATGGATTGCCTCAACGAAGCGATGGCAAAAATCGATCCTCGCCCCAATCCGTTCGAGGGCAAGTCGGTGCTTTTGCTCGGTGCTGGTGGCGTCGCCCGTGCGATCGGTTATGGCCTCGCCCAGCGACAAGCTTCCATCACCGTCGCTGGCCGACATCATGAAAGCGCTGAGGAACTTGCCAAAAACCTGAACGGCAAGTGGATTGCTTGGGAAGATCGCCATGCCATTCAACCGACCGTTTTGGTTAACTGCACCCCCATCGGCATGTTCCCCGATCTCGACTCGACACCTTACAAGACCGACAAACTTCACGAAGACACACTGGTTTTCGACACTGTATACAACCCCGAGCAAACCCTCTTCATCAAGGGTGCTCGTTCGAGAGGTTGCCAAATCATCACCGGCTTGCAGATGTTTGTTCGTCAGGCCGCTTACCAGTACCGTTTGTTTACTGGTCTCGAACCTCCTGTGGATGTCATGGTCAAGACCGTCAAGCGGGCGATTTCTCCTCTCAACTACAAGTTGATGAACGACGAGGATGGCGACGAGGGCGAGGATGGCGAACAAACGCTCGAGCATGCCGCCAGCTAGTGCGTTCAATGCGGCGCAGGTAGATCTCGCGTTTGGAATCTCCAAAAAGCAAACACGAATGCCGCGATTCCTAGCGCCATGAGAATGGACACGTAACCCATCGGTCCTATTCTGTCATCCCAGTTCGTCGGATTGATCATCGCGAAATATCCCTTAGCTTCGGGTGACTTGTTCGTTGTCCTTACGATCCAATCCGGTTGGTAGGCTGCCAAAAATGTCCATGGCTTCAAAAACGCCATTCTCGGTGTCGACTTCGACAAAATGAATAGCAGCAACTGCAGAACATAGATCCCTATCACCACCCCCACCGAACGCCAGCGATACTGATCCGTGCTGCTGATGGCTACGCTCAACCCTAAGACCGCAAATCCCAGAGCGAATAGGTTGAGGGTGGGTACTAGGTAAAGCATCGGGTCAACAAGATCGGCCAACGGTACCCAATTCACCTCGTTCGATGTCCAGGGCATTTTCAGATTCCACTGCAACCCTGGGATTGTGAATCCTTGAGATTCCCTCATCGGTGTCGCGTTTGTCCAGATTCCCATGGCTGTCCCTGCGAATACCAGGGTCGACAGGATCAACAGTCCACCTACGGCTACCATCGCATGTGCTAGCAGCAATTGCCACCTCCGCACCGGTTGGGCCAGGAGCATTTCCATCGTTCCTCGCCCCAACTCTCCGCTCACTACATCGCTTCCTCGGGATATGCTCCAGGCCAACATGCACAATAGCAAGACTGGTTCATCGAACGTCAAAGCTATGATCCCTTGATAGGTCAGAAATTGCTCCAGAGGTACCGGCGAAAATTTTTCCAACACCCTGAACTGCTCTATCAGCGGACCGAATCCTGAGAGCTCAAATTGACTGATCGTCCATATTCGTATCCACGGAAACACGAACAGAATCACTGCCAAAGGGATCCCTAGGGCAAGAGACTCTTGAAGGTATTTCCCTAGGAGAATTCGAAACATCCCTGGTTTCATGTTTTTCTTACTTAACTCGATGGATTTGCAGTGGTTAGAATAGGTTGGTCATCCTAGTCATCGCACCCTGTTGAAAGGTTTTTTCATGGTACTGGCCGACATGAGGCAAGTCATATCACTGATTCTCGGCGGCGGTCGTGGCACCCGTCTCTATCCTTTGACGAAGATTCGCGCTAAGCCTGCCGTCCCTTTGGCTTCCAAGTATCGGTTGATCGACATCCCTATCAGTAATTGTCTGCACAGCGGAATCAATCGCATCTATGTCGTCACCCAATTCTTGAGCGTTTCCCTTCACCAGCATATCCGTCAAACCTATCGCTTTGACAACTTCAGCGGCGGATTTGTCGAACTGCTCGCTGCTCAGCAAACGATGGAAAACGATGCTTCTTGGTACGAGGGTACCGCCGATGCTGTTCGCAAAAACCTTCGCTACTTCGATGAGTACGATTGCAAGTACGTGCTCATTCTATCCGGTGATCAGTTGTATCGTATGGACTACAGCAAGATGCTGCAAACCCACATCGAGTCCGGTGCCGATGTCACTATTTCTGCTATTCCCGTCGCTCGTTCTGCGGCTTCTTCCCTAGGCATCATGCGGTGCGATGACTCTGGTCGCGTTGTTGGTTTTCTTGAAAAACCTAAGACCAACGATGAAATCAATATGGTTTCCATGTCCCCTTCGTGGATCGACAACCAAGGGATCCCTTCTCGTGGTAGAGACTGTCTGGCCAGCATGGGCCTCTACATTTTCAACAAGCAACTTCTTTTCGATATTCTTGAAAAAACCAACTACAGTGATTTCGGCAAAGAGGTTTTTCCTGCTGCTATTCGCTCACGTAAAGTCCAAGTCCATCTTTTTGACGACTACTGGGAAGACATCGGTACCATTCGAGCCTTTTACCAAGCTAATCTCTCACTCACTAAAGATCATCCTCCTTTCGATCTCTTTCAAGCCGACAAGCCTGTTTACACCCGAGCTCGCTTCCTGCCACCTACCGTCATCGATGGTGCCACCATTACCGGATCGCTCGTCGCTGACGGTTGTCGCATCGGAAAAGGTACGGTCATCGAAAACAGCGTCATCGGCTTGCGCTGCATCATTGGCGAGGGTGTTACCATCAAGAACAGCATCATCATGGGGGCGGATTTTTCCGAAACCAATGACGACTTGGTCCGAAACGATCGCGAAGGCTGTATACAGTTAGGTATAGGATCGGGCAGTCTCATAGATGGTGCTATTCTCGATAAGAACGTTCGTCTTGGTCGACACGTTCAAGTCGTCAACAAGCTAGGTCTGGTTGATAGCGACCAATTCGATCCATGCTACGTGCGGGAAGGAATTCCTATCTTGACCAAGGACGCAACGTTGGTCGATGGTTGGACAATGGGCAAAGCTCAATAAGTAAGAGATATAAAGACTTGTTGTTTTTGTAGGGAGGATACCATAAGTGTCGAAAAGACAAAGAAAAGGCTAAAAACTCAAGCAAAGCTAAGGAAAAAAGGGCGTGGAAAAGTGGTCGGAAGATGAGAAAAAAGAGAGAGTCAACTGTGCAAGAAAGAGCCAAAAGCAAACAGGAATTTTTTCGTAGTAGGTAAACAACGTTAGGATAAACAGGAGAGAACAGTAGTTGACGAATTATCCACAAAGACGAGGGAAGGAATGAGGCGAGGGGTGAGAGGCGTAGCATTCGACATGGACGGACTCCTCCTGAATACCGAAGACCTCTATCAACAAGTAGGGATAGAGTTGATGCGGAGAAGGGGCAAGGAATATAGGGAGGAAGTAAGGAAAAAGATGATAGGCTTGCCAGCGGCTAAGGCGTTCGGTGTCTTGATCGAAGAAGAGGGTCTAGGGGATACCTGGCAACAACTGCAAAGAGAAACGGATGAATTGTTCGAGAACGTACTCGAAGAGCAATTAGCGTTGATGGAAGGCGTAGAAGATATTCTAGCGTTAGTCGAGGCCAAAGGACTGCCACGCTGCGTAGCAACGAGTTCGACAAGAAGCTTTGCAGAAAGAGCTTTAGGCAAAACCAAAATCCTGGACAGGATGGATTTTGTGATAACAGCCGAGGACGTAGCGAGAGGAAAACCGCATCCAGATATCTACGTCGAAGCGGCTTCTAAGATGGGAATAAAGACCATAGAGATGCTGGTCCTAGAAGACAGCGAGCATGGAACGACCGCAGGAGTGGCGGCCAAAGCAATCGTAGTCTCAGTACCAAACGAACATACCAAGCATGGGAAATTCGAAGGGGCCAGCGTTGTAGTAGATACTCTGTTGGATACGAGAGTGAGAGAGTATCTGGAAAAGGCCTAAAGGGATTTGAACTCCAACGCATTTCCTAGCTTAGACCAGTAAACGCTGGCGATAAGCTCCTCATATCCCTTGACCATGGTGTCTAGCGAGTAGCGGGAAACGACATGATCACGACCATTGGAACCAAAGGAGACAGCAAGGTCAGGATTCTGAAGGAGCGTGGCAACTTTGCTTGTGAACGCTTCGGTGTCACTAGGTTCGACAGTAAAGCCGTTCCAATCATCCATAACGGTTTCGGCAACCGATCCAACACGAGTAGAGACCACAGGAACACAGCACGATAGGGCTTCGAGAATGGAAACGGGGCTGGCTTCGTTGTGGCTGGTGAGCGTAAAAACATCCAGAGACGCAACCAAACGAGGGATATCCTTGCGAGTACCCAAAAGGAACACTTTATTTTTGAGAGCCAGTTGATCGATCTTTCTTTCGATGTTATTCCGTTCAGGACCATCACCAACGATGAGGAAACAGGCCGTAGGGAAACGTTGACTAAGTTTCTTTGCAACGTCGAGGAACATGGCATGATTTTTTTCGGGGCGAAGGGCAGCAACCAGACCAATCAAACGAGCATTCTCTGGTAAACCAAGTTCTTGCCGTACCGAAACGCGAGCAGTTGCGTGAAAGCGGAATAGATCGGTATCCACACCGTTAGGAATCACAGCCACCTTGGATTCGGGAAATCGCTCCCAATCGACGAGGAAGGAACCGTGTGATTTTGCGACGGCAATGTAACGATCCGTCCAAGGTGTCAATAGGCGATTTAAGCGACCAACACCATCGGGCCAACCGGTCGAGTGGAGTGCCGAGCAGATGACTGGCAGCTTCGCCATGGAAGCAGCCAATCGCCCCCAGAACATTTTGTCCCCGGCGCCGACAGTAACCAAAGCATCGATTCGCTCGCGACGGAAATAAGAAGCCAGGCGAGGAACGATCGTGAAGTCGTACTTGTTGAAAAGCCAGTTCGAGGTGATTGGAAAATCAAACGACAGTTGCTCTCCGAGTGGCCCGGGTTCTTTCGTGCAGACGATCAGAGGCTCAATGCGATCGGGACGGAACCGGCGAACCATGTTCACCAGAAGGGTCTCGGCACCACCAACTGGCATGCTGGTCAGCATAAAAACGGTGCGCAGAGGCCCACCGAGTCGTGCAACACAGTCAGAATGCGGAGTGACGACGCATGTTTCGACGGCATTACGGCAAGGCGAAGCGTTAGCAACAGGATCGATACTAGAGATCATTGAGAAACGATGTCCGAAAGGGACGATCGCCCGGACTCAGGTTCCGAATAAGTGTAATGAAAGGGTGATGGGCGCATCGTTTTACGAGGATCAAACGTCAACCAGTTGATCAGTGCTGCCATTCCAGGATCAGCATGGATCCGTTGCAAATGGTGATGATCATCGCCAGGGAAATTAAAACCACCGGCGGCGCTAACAAACGCTTTGTAACCCGCTTCGAAGATAACATCGACAGCGGACTGTACGATGTTTCCTGGCAAACCATACGGAAACGCGAAGTAATCGATACTCTGGCCCGTCCAATCTTGAAGCTTCTTACGGACGTCGACAATTTCACGAATCAATTCCATACGCGATAGAGGTTTCCCGAAATCGATATGCGAATGCGAATGGGCTCCAATCACGATACCTGCGTCAGCAAGACACCGTATGTCATCGATGGTGTTCGGAGCGAGAGGATAGCCTTGAGCAACATCGTGAGGAAAAGGAATCTGATCCTCGACAAATTGAGTGGCCACGAAATAAGACGTAGGGATGCCGCGACGGATGAGCTCGGGCAATGCGACGGTCATGTTGTCAGCATATCCATCGTCGAAAGTGATATGCACAGTAGGACGCTCGCGAGCACCGAGCTTCTGATCGGCAACTGTATCGGCCAAGCTGACAAACTCGAAGTGCTGCTGCAACCAGTCCAAATGACGAACGAAGTTCTTGTTCGTGATCGACCAGCTATTGGGATTGCTGTCCGCGACGCGATGATAGAACAAAACCGCACCTGGAAAGGACTTGCGTGCGGAAAAGCGCTTGGTCAACGACTGGCGGTGTCGCCAAGTCATATGCAAATACGCTTGAAGAGCTGTTTCACGAAATAGTGGAGGCATACCAAACTCGTGGGGCGGAGGAGGCGCGGAAAAAAAGTCCCGTTTTCAAAGCTTTAGTTCGTTGATAGCGAGAAGGGGAACCGGTGCCGGAGAACCTTTACGAAAACGAGACTTGCCGGGAAAGAGCTAACGGTTGTGACGGTCGTAGCAACTGTACACAAACGAGGAAAAAAGCCCGGGAAACATCCCCGATCCCGTCTCACGTTGCCGCATCGGCAGACCGATGGGCAAATCGTTACTCTCTTTGGGATCCCTTCATGGTAGACGGGTGATTTGAGAAGCCGCAATCAAAGGATCAAGACGTGGAAATCGCGGTCTTTCTCGTTGGTCTCGCCGCGGTAGTATGGGCTCTCTTGCTAATCCAAGTCCACGATGTTGTCACCGGAACGGCAATCTTCCTCGTCGCAACCAGTGTCCTGCCTCCGGAATACGCATCGATCGAAGTCGGGGTATCAATCACAGCAGACCGGGTTTGGATTGCAGTTTTGGGAATGCAGTTCCTTTACGACCTATGGATCGGACGCTGCTCATGGCGACGCTGGAGCGGTGCAGATCTGTTCCTGATGCTCTTCTTGCTGTGGCTTGTCTTGCGGACGGTGGTCACTCCTATCGGACAAGAGATCAAGGGGCAACCCTCCACCACGATGCACCTGATCAATGGCTACTTGGTACCCGCTTTCTTGTACTGCGTTCTCAGGAACACACATCCGAACCCCAATTGGGTCTGGGGCGGAGTTGCAGTGTTGTTGATTTTCGGTGGCTACCTCAGCGTCACGGCTCTTCTCGAAATCACTAAGCAATGGAATTTGGTATTCCCTAGCTTTATCGGCGATCCGAAATTGGGCATTCACTTCGGCAGAGCGCGAGGTCCGATGCTCAACTCGGTGCGGTTGGGTATGTGTCTATGTGCATGCTTGACCGCACTGTGGGTGTTTCTGGTCTGGCAGAAACCCAAGAACATCAGCACTTGGGTCATCACGGGGATCTTAACTCCGTTGTTTATGCTCGGTATCGCACTGACCTACACCCGCAGCATCTGGATGGCGGCGCTAGCGATCTTGGTTGTGTTGCTCCTCACCATGTTGAGCGGTAAAACGCGGCTAACAGCAGTCGGAGGATTGGTCTTTGGCGCAGTGTTGGCCGCCTTGATCGCAGGTCCCAACCTAGTCGCCTTCAAAAGAGAATATTCGGCCGCGGAAACACTTGAAAGTACGCGGATGCGAGGCGCATTTGCCTACGTTTCTTGGAAAATGTTCGAGGACCGTCCGCTCATCGGGTACGGATTCAACCAATTTCAAGTGTACAATCGCCCCTACCTGGACGACCGAACGACCGACATCCGTTTGGAATCCATTCGAGGATACGTGCACCACAACTCCTACTTGAGCTTGTTGGTAGACCTCGGACTGGTAGGTGGTATTCTTTACGGACTAGCCTCAGCAGCAATGTTGCGAAGCGTGTGGAATATAATGCGAGACCGAGGAAGCACATCTATGGCGAAAAGCATCGCCGTTTTCAGCTTGTGTCTCATCGTGTCGCACGCAATCCAAATGGCGTTTCACGAGGTATCGTTTTCAAGCATCGAATACACACTGCTTATGTTCGCGTTGGGCTTGTCCCAGGCCTATCAAAAACAAACCAGCAATGACACAGACACCGTCAAGGAACCCGCAACACCGAGGCGGGTTGAAACGAGGAACGCATGGTCCACTTAATCTTGCTCAGGCACGCTAAGAGCGATTGGACGGACGAAGGGCTGCTCGATAAAGATCGCCCACTCAACGCGCGAGGCAAAAGAGCAGCACCCGAAATGGCGAGCTGGCTAGAAAAACAGAATCTGATCCCCGATCGAATCCTGTGTAGCTCCGCCCAACGAACCCGAGAAACCCTCGAACTGATGCAGGCGGTTTGGACCACCCAGCCCGAGGTCTACTTCATCGATCGCCTCTATCTGGCCTCCCCCCAAACCATTCTCGAAGAAGCCATGGGGCACTCGGGCGGCGCAAAGGCCCTGCTCATCATCGGGCACAATCCAGGAATGGAAATGCTTGCAACCCAATTAAGCGACGAGCCCTGCGAAATGCAAACTTGCACGGCCGTGATCTTGGAAGCATCGGATGGCTGGCCAGTGGATTGGTGGGATAGCTCGTCTTGGAACGTCGCGGCCAAGCATCGCGCTTGAATCGCAGGCTACAATCATCGGTTTGCTCTAGGAACATGAAGTTCCTTTTTGCTAGACTTCCCGCGGAACCTTTGTCCCGAAAGTCAGGAGCAAGTCAAGGATGCAGCGCGATTATCAAGGTTTTTGTGTAGGCAAGCAAACAAAGTGGCTGTTGTGGGCATCGGCCATTGCAAGTCCTCTGCTGGCCACGTGCGGTTCGCCTCTCGCCCAAGCTCAAGGGACCGATAAGCTTGTGGCTACCGGCCTAAGCTACACACCGCGTCAACAAGGCATCCAATACGATAAAGTTGAGGCGGGCGAAGAATCGCAATGCGTCGGAAAGTATGAAACGAGAAATGGCATCGATGGCCTGATGATCTATGGGCCCAATGGACAATTGCTCCGACGGTTCGCGGATTCCAACGGCGATCGGAACGTGGACGAATGGTCCTATTTCAAAGATGGAATCGAAATCTACCGTGATATCGACAGCGATTACAACGGCAAGGCAGATCAGTATCGATGGCTTGGCACCGCAGGCATTCGCTGGGGCATCGACCAAAACGAAGATGGCAAGATCGATAGCTGGAAGACCATCTCGGCCGAAGAGGCAACCCTCGAAGTTGTCGAAGCCATTCGAACTCAAGACCGAGAACGATTCGAGCGACTGCTGCTGAGCGAAAATGAAGTCGAGTCTTTGAAGCTCGGAGAGGAAAAAAGGAATCTGTTGCAGGAGCGAGTCCGTAAAGCCCGCAAGGGATTTGGCGAATGGCTTCGAGCTCAAAAATCGCTTGGCCCGAATCTGAAATGGGCTCACTTTGCTGCAGACAAACCAGGCATCGTTCCCGCCGGTACCGATGGTTCCGCAGAGGATGTCACGGTTTACGAAAATGTAGTAGCGCTCGTCGAAAACGACTCCACCACTCAGCAACTCTTGATCGGGACCCTCGTTCAAGTTGGCAAAGCATGGAAGCTAACCGATCTGCCTCGCACCGCCGGTGATAACGAAGCCTTGGCCGACAATGGTTTCTTCTTCCCAACGGTGGTAACCAACCGTATCGGGTCGAGCAATTCCGCCGAAGGAGGCATGTCGCAAGCGATGCAGTCGTTGCTCACCGAGTTGGAGCGTGTCGATGGAGCTCTGCGTGATGAAGACAGCAACACCGAGGAACTCAACTCCGAGCGAGCCAATGTGATCATGCGGTTGATCCAGGCCACCAAGGGTACCGAAGATATGGGATCCTGGATTCGACAGATGGCCGATTCGATCAGCTCAGCTGCGCAAACCGGGACCTATCAAGGCGGGCTCGATAAGCTCAAGGAGCTGGAAAATTCGCTTGCCGACTTGCCAGGAGGTGACAAGGAAAAGGCCTATGTTGCTTTCCGCGTCATCACCACAGAGAACATCGTGGACATGTCAGCACCGAAAGCCAACGTAGCAGTCATCCAAGATCAGTACATCAAAAACCTCGAGAAGTTTGCAGAGGACTATCCCGAGTCCGCTGAGGCGGCTGAAGCGATGATTCAGATTGCCGTGAATTACGAACTCAATCGCGATGAGAGCGAAGCCCAAAAATGGTATCGCAAGATCGCAAGTAGCTTCGCTGAATCCTCCACCGGCAGAAAAGCTCAAGGTGCAATCGCGAGACTGAACCTCGAGGGCAAGACGTTGAATCTTCGGGGCAAGACCCTCGATGGCAAGGATTTTCAGACCAATGGTCCAACGATCGTGCACTACTGGGCGACCTGGTGCGATCCCTGCAAAAACGACATGGTCGAACTGAGAAAGATACAAGCCAAGTACGCGCGACAGAATCTACAGGTCGTGGGTGTCAATCTCGATAACGACCCTTCCACCGCCGCGAAATTCATGAAGGAAAACGGAACGAAGTTCCCTTGGCCACAAATTCATGAGAAGGGTGGGTTTGAAAGCGACTTGGCCGTCAAGCTCGGTGTCCTCAGCCTACCCGTAACGATCCTGATCGATCAAAAGGGAGTCGTGGTCAAGCGATCGGCGCACTTCAAAGACGATATGGTCGAAGCAGTCGATAAGTTGATGGAAACCAAAGCGGTTGCCGCTCCAGCACCCCGTCCGAAAGCTCCACCGCAAGCCAAGGGGAATAACGGCAAGGTCGCAAAGTAATCCACGTCCGTTATTGCTCGTTCAGGGATCGTAGGACCCGTTCGATCAAACGGGCGGCTCCGGCGATCCCTTCCAATGGGATGGTGTGAGGGCCATCGAATTCCATCGAGTCGATGTCCCAGCGCAAGCTGCTCAGAAACCGATAAAGCGCTCGCCCAGTACCGATCGGCAGGATGGGATCTTGGCGACCATGACTCAGGTATGCGGGGATGGCCATCGCATGTGCTTGGGCGGCAGCATGCCACGCGCTTTTGCAGATCAACGCTCCGGACCAAACAATCGCACCGCTTACTGAAAAATTATCGCCCCGAATCGCCGTATCGATCGCGAGCATCGAGCCTTGCGAAAAGCCACCCACGACATGCGCGACGGAGGTCCAATTCTTGGCAGCGAGGCAACTGGCGATGGAACCGATGAGCTTTTCGCGCGCGGCATCGATCCCTTCGGGTATCTGATCCTCAAGCGAGGAAAAAGCATCAGCGGCAGCGAGCTCCGCCAGCATCTGCATGTTCAACGGCCACCATGCGCATGCACCCGGCATGCCGTAAACTTCCTCAAGATCGATCGGACCTTCAGGAAAATAGAATGCGAGAGATGGCAGATCGTCAGCTAACTCGGGAACAATCTCTTCTGCCAAGGGTACCAGATCGGTTCCCGCAGCCCCAAATCCATGGCAAAGAGTAACGAGAGCTTTTGGATTCGCGTTGCGAGGAGCGATGAGGATACCATTCAAATCCCCCCAGCGTCCCCGTTCGAGATACCATCCCTGTGTATCGAATTTCATGGCAGGCTACTTCAATTCGCGCATCGCTGTCCAAGCGAGATAGCCGAGCAGCCCAGAGCAAACGATGAACGCGATGTCCATCAAGAGACTGGGATACCAAAAGATCCCCGTTCCCCCAACCAACGACATGATCATGTTCGCCGTGAAAAGGAGAAAAACCAATCCGGAAATTACGAGTCCAGTCAAACACAACAGTCTGGGCATCAATTACCTCGGCGCAATTCAGGGATGCTCCCAGTTGACGAGCAGGACTGGCACATGTTGTACTTCAGGCTGATTTTCGAGGAAGAGAAGTGGGCTACGACCGGTCTCGTCCAGGTCCGAAGGGCTAGTATAGTTGAAGTTTTTCGACTGTCATCTAGCGAGTTCAACTCGCCTCATTTTTCCTAAAAAACTTGATCATTCGAGGTCAAACCATGGGAATTGCCCCTACAGACGGAGCCGGAAAGACTGCGGAAATGGCCTTTCGCGACGAAATGACCGTCGCGAAATCCTGGGCCTATTTCGACCACGCCGCCGTCAGCCCGATCCCGCTGCGAACCGCAAAAGCCATGCAGAACTGGGTCGACCAAGCGAGCCGCGATGGCGATGTCCCCTGGCTGCAATGGTCGAAGAAAGCCAACACGGTTCGAACGCTCGCCAGCCGACTTCTTCATTGCAATACCAACGAAATCGCCCTGATCCCCAACACCACCTACGGCATCAATATCGTAGCCATGGGGTTTCCATGGAAACCCGGCGACAGTCTCGTCATCCCGGAAAACGAATACCCGAGCAACCTGCTCCCGTGGAAATCGCTCACTCGATTGGGTGTCGAGATTCGAACCATCCCGGTGGACCCGTCCGGTGCCATCGATATCGATCGCATCCGTCAAGCGACCGATCACACGACACGTTTAGTGACGGTCAGCTGGGTAGGCTACGCAACGGGTTACCGGATCGATCTAGGAAAGCTGTGCGATGTCGTCCATCGCGCGGGAGCGAAATTGTTTGTCGATGCGATCCAAGGAATGGGCGTTTTCAATTTGGATACCCGCGATATCCCGATCGATTACGCAGCCGCCGATGGTCACAAATGGATGCTCGGCCCCGAAGGAGCAGGAGTGCTCTACATCCGCGAATCCAACCTCGAACAACTCGCCCCCATCATGCTCGGTTGGAATTCGGTTGAGGCGAGTTACGAGTTTCATGCCGACGAGACACGCCTGAAAAAAGATGCTTCACGATACGAAGGAGGATCGGCCAATCTCATCGGATTGATCGGTTTCTCGGAGAGCTTGTCACTTCTTCTCGAACTCCGGGGGGACCAGGAAGACAACTGGCTCGCCGGAAAAGTACTCGAGAATGCTGCTCGGGTTCGCGACGCAATTCGTGCAGCAGGGGGAATGCTCAACTACGCGGCGCCCCCGCGCTGGGATGCCATCACCGGTAGCGGCATCGTCAATTTCCATATGCCTGGCAAGGAGCCGATGATGGTCCGAAAGGCCTTGTTGGAATCAGGAGTCGTGATCAGCGTCCGACACGGAAACCTGCGCGCCGCGACTCATGCCTACAACAACGATGAAGATATCGACCGATTGAAAAACGCCCTGCGAGATGCCTAAGGCGATGCTGGCGACCGGCGATCGAGGGACCTACAATCCAAGGAGTGAATGCTTCGAGAACCCTCCCGTCTACTGGCAAAGTCCATCCTATGCTCGATTTCGATCGTCGCTACGTGCGCCTCCTTCTCAACGCATGGGGATTCCTGTTTGGATTGCTCCTCTTGCAACCGGTGATCGCCCGCCCGCCGAACATCATTGTTGTTTTGACCGATGACCAAGGGTACGGCGATATCTCGGCACACGGCAACCCAACGCTCGCCACCCCAAACCTCGATCGAATGGAGCGCGAGGGAAGATCCTTTCGCCAATTCTACGTGTCACCCACCTGTGCACCGACCCGGTCGGCGTTGATGACCGGTCGCCATGAATTCTTCAATGGCATCACCCACACGATTCTCGAACGCGAACGACTGGCTCCTGGCGCGGTGACGTTGGCCGAAACATTGCGTGACGCCGGTTACGCAACAGGCATCTTCGGCAAATGGCATCTTGGAGATGAGGATGCATATCGGCCAAACCGTCGCGGCTTCGATGAGGTGTTCATCCATGGCGCAGGGGGGATCGGCCAAACCTATCCAGGCAGCTGCGGCGACGCGCCGGGAAACCAATACACCGATCCTTACATCCTTCACAACGGTCGCTTTGTTAAGACAAATGGGTACTGCACCGATGTCTTCTTTCAACAAGCCACTCGCTGGATGGATCAACAGCGATCACGGAAACCATTCTTCTGCTGGATCGCCACCAATGCACCGCACGCTCCCTACATCGCCCGTCCGGAAGATGCGGTCCTCTATGCCAAGGACGGGATCGACCCACAACTGCAAAACTTCTTCGGCATGATCCACAACATCGACCAGAACATGGGAGCTTTGATGGATCAGCTCGATCGTTGGCAAATCGCAAACGATACCCTCGTCATCTTCATGAACGACAACGGCAGTGCCATTGGGGCACAGCATTTCAACGCAGGCATGCGCGGAGCGAAGGGAAGCCCTTGGCTTGGGGGCACACGCGCCAATGCATTCTGGAGATGGCCCGGTCACATTGAACCGGGCCCTTGCGATGCGCTCACCGCGCACATCGATTTGTTTCCGACTCTAGCCAAGATCGCTCACGCCCCCTTAAGCCCCGCCGCCCAATCGCAAATCCAAGGCCGCGATCTCACTCCTCTCTTGAACGATCCCAACCAACCCTGGGACGACCGAACACTCGTGACCCATGTCGGCCGATGGCCCAAGGGAACCGATCCCTCGGAATTCAAATATCGGCAGGCTTCCATCCGCAATACACGCTATACCCTGGTCAGCGCATCCGGGGGCCGCGATCCGAAATGGGAACTGTTCGATGTCCTCGACGATCCCGGCCAGCAGAACAATATCATCGAGAAAAAACCGGAAATCGTCGCGAAACTTTCAACCCAGTTCGATCGTTGGTGGGAAAGGGTCCAGCCCCACTTGGTCAATGAACAAGTCGATGCACCGGAGGAAAACCCGTTCAAAGTTCTGTTCCGAGAGCAATTGGAAAGGGAGGGAATCCCCCGCGCTGCAAACACTAGGCCAAACATCGTCTGGATTATCGTCGAAGATATGTCGGCCCATTTCTCGTGCTACGGCGAGAAGACCATCAGCACCCCCAACGTCGATGAACTAGCTCGAAACGGCATGCGATTCACTCGAGCCTTCGTGACCGCACCCATTTGCAGCACCTCCCGATCGGCCTTGATCACGGGCATGTATCAAACCAGTATCGGCTCGCACAATCATCGATCGAGCGTGCCGGGGCATCCGATCTCGTTGCCGCAAGGGGTTCGCATTGTCCCGGAAATCCTGCGCCATGCAGGTTACCACTGCAACAACGTAACCTGGGAGGATTTTCTTCGGTCGGATAAGGACCTGGAGACCAAGCCGAATGTGCCGGTGGCTAAGACCGACTACAACTTTGAATGGGATCCCGAAACAGCATACGACCCAGCGCATTGGAAACTCCGTCCGTCGGACAAACCGTTCTTTGTGCAGATTCAATTGCACGGCGGAAAATTTCGAGGACAAGCTCCGAAACCGCAGTGGCCCGAACGGGTGAAGCGGGAATTGGGGTCGGTCACACCGAGCGATGCGGTGCGATTGCCTCCCTTTCTTCCCGATGACGATGTTGTCCGCGAAGACTGGGCCCAGTATCTCGACTGCGTCCGCTACACCGATCATCAAGTCGGCACCATCGTCGAACGATTGAAACGAGAAGGGGTTTGGGAGAACACCTATCTCTTCTTCATGACCGATCATGGCATCAGCCACGTTCGCAACAAGCAATTCCTTTACGATGGCGGAGTGCATGTACCATTGATCGTCCATGGTCCAGGCTCCCAACAAGGTACAGTGCGAGATGATTTGGTCGAGCATATCGATTTGGCAGCAACTTCGTTGTCGATTGCCAACATCGCTCCCCCGGAGCGGATGCAGGGGCGATCGCTTTTGGAAAGTACGCAGTCCGGTGAACGAGAAGCGGTCTTCGCAGCTCGCGACCGAGCGGATGAGACGGTTGATATGATTCGTTCGGTCAGGACCAAGAAATGGAAGTACATTCGCAACGGTTTTCCCAACCGCCCCTATTTGCAACCCAACGCATACAAGGATAGCAAGGCGATTGTTCAGGCCATGCGTCGGCTGCACACCGCAGGGAAGCTGACTCCGGAGCAATCGCTGATCATGGCAGATACTCGACCCTTGGAAGAACTCTACGATCTCGAAAACGATCCCAATGAATTTCACAACCTCGCCGATCAACCGGAGTGGAAGGAGCCACTCGAGGAAATGCGCGCCAGATTGGTGCGATGGAGATCCGAAACGATGGATGCGAAAGAACCTGAGAGCGAGACGATTTATGAACAGGAAGCTGCGGCCGAGCATATCGAAGGTGGCAAGGGGAATCGATCCCCTGAATACCGAGCCAACCTCGAAACCATGCGGCGATGGCGCAGCGAAAAACCGTTTTATCCCTTTCCCTAATGTTGGGCCTGAAATGATGCGAGCGATGCACTACATAGATTGTTTTTTCCTTGGCGTTGTGTCGCTGGTCTTAGGAATGGGATCATCCGCAGCCCATGCCCAGGAGCAGGCACTGCGCGAGAAGACCCCCCTGCGCGAGAAGACTCTGGTGGTATGGGTAGCCCCCGGCAACCTTGAGCAGCGGGCTGGCAGCGCACTGACGATCGAGGATGCCGACGCCAACTTCGATGGGATTGTCTTTGGGGAACTGAAACCCAAATCATGGATGGCTGGAAGCGAAATGTTTCATCGCACCGCGCGGGATCAATCGTCCTATCCAGAAGAAACCGCTTCCAAAGATCAATTCGTCCAGATCGCGATTGTGTATGCCGCGGATCGCATCACCCTTTATCGCTATGCCAAACCCTACGCATCGCATCAGATCAGCGGCCTCCGCGATTTTGGACCCGATAGTTTGATCCTCTTCGGACCGCGGCATCTGGGGAGAAACGATATCTTCGCGGGCAAAATCGAGGATGCCCGGATCTATTCCCAGGCGCTGACTCCCGACGAACTTTCATCGCTCCGTCCCAATGAAGAAGGGACAATCCCACCCTGGGCATGGTGGACCTTCGATGACCAACAAGGTTCGGAGCGAACCGGACGCATGAGGCATCACCGCCTGACCGAAGGAGCCCGCATCGCCAACGGGAAACTGTACTTGGATGGTCAAGGTGCCTTGTTCGCCTCGGCAAATGATAAAGCTCTGCAGCGAGCCGTCCGTCAGCAGATCAACGAAGGTTGGAGTGTTCCTCCGTCCAAAGACATGCAGCTCTTGATCCACTTGATGCATCCCGGAGGTGACAGTCTCCCCGGCGATCCGAATCCAGCCTACGCCATCGATGGGCAATATCATCTCCACTACATCCTCGCCCATCCGTTTCGAGGCAATACATCGTTCAGCTTCGTTCACGTGACCAGTTCCGATATGCTGCATTGGACCTGGCAGACCACCAAGTTGCAGCCTGCGTTCACCGGACATGGCATGTTCAGCGGCACAGGCTTTATGACGCGCGATGGTCGACCGGCAGCTATCTACCATGGACAAGCATCGGGCAAGAACCAGATCGCGATCGCGAAGGACAATCAACTCAACGAATGGGAGAAACCGTATCCGATCCAAGCCAAGCTTGCCGATGGCACGGACGCAAAGATCCCTTACTGGGATCCCGACTGTTTTGTGATCGGAGATACCTACTATGCGATTTCGGGGGGCGAGAATCCACCGTTGATGAAATCAAAGGATCTCAAGAACTGGACGCTAGTCGGAGACTTCATGTCTCACGACATGCCCGATGTGGCCAAGGGAGAAGATGTCTCCTGTCCGAATTTTTTTAAGCTTGGAGACAAGTGGGTGTTGCTGTGCATCAGCCATCCTTTGGGTTGCCGTTATTACATCGGCAGTTGGGATGCCCAGAAAGAGCAGTTCGTCCCGGAGCGTCATGGCCGATTGAATTGGCGGCGCGATGGTCAGCCGATGTTTGGTCTATTTCAACGGACCGATTTTTTTGCTCCCGAAAGCTTGCTGACCCCGGACGGTCGACGAGTGATGTGGGCCTGGCTGACGAGCGTCGGCCCAGAAAATCGTCTCTTGAACAAAACCATTCAATCTTTGCCTCGAGAATTGAATATAGGCCGCGATGGATCGCTGCGTGTTTCACCGATACGGGAGTTGGAGACGTTGCGCGGCGATCGGGTGGGGAGAGAGAATGTTTCGTTGAGTCATCCGGTCACGGGGCACACGGCCAAGGTCCCGCCGAGCGACGCATCGTCGCTTCATCGGATTGCGGATTTGAAGAGTGAAGCTCAGGAGTTGAGGGTCGTGATCAGCAAGGAGCAGGCGTCGCGAAAACTGATGGGAGTGATTCTGTTTTCCGATGGGAAGGGAGGTGGGTTGCCGATTCTATTGCGGCCCGAGACCGGATCGCTCCGAGTCGGAGATGCTGAGGCACCGTTTGCGGTGAGCGATCTCGACGCGAATGAGGATATGGAGTTGCGAATCTTCGTTGACAAGTATTTGGTGGAGGTGTTTGTCAATGATCGTCAATCGTTGGTTGCGTCGTATTTTGGCGATCGGAGCCAACAGGGAGTAGACGCATTCACAGTCGGCGGGACGACGATCTTGAAGTCGGTTGAGGCATGGCCTCTTCGATCGACCCAGCAAGGATTTGCCGAAGCGATGCAATCGCAGATCTGGCAACCGCAAACGAAGTGACGTAGCACCTCCTGGCATGTGATGCGCTGTTACTCGTCGTTGGCCTTCACGCCACGATGTCTTTGATCACCGTTCCATAGACATCGGTGAGTCGGAAGTTG
>CAYXFO010000032.1:13254-19212 GCA_964464255.1 uncultured Pirellula sp. | reverse complement strand
AGGTGCTGGACCGTCTCCCGCTCTCGTCCCTGGCTAAAAACGCCGAAATACTCGACATGGGTCTTCCAGCGTTCCCCCACAGGCACCTTCAGGACGGTTGAAGGTGACCAGACATTGAAATCGTCTCCTTCAAAACCCCCAGTCGTGTATCGCATGGCACCATCGAGCATCCACCTATTTGCGAACGTCCAACCGCCTACATAAACCAACCCCAGATTGGTTTTCGTCTGCTCACCCGCCACCGGCGTGTAGCCAACGACTAGCAAAGAACTCTTGGGGAGCCAACCGAACTGATTGGTAATCCCGTACTTGAGTCCGTAGCTGACATTCGTCTCCTCTTCCAGCATCGGTTCGTCCGGAAGATCGTCGGCCACATTAGCGGAAATCGGGTTCCCCGCTCCTCCGATCTCGTAGTTCGTTCCGAATCGCCACTCCATTCGCTCGGTAACGCCATAACGAACCAACAACTCAGGGAGACTGTGGGTGTCATACACTCGGCGATTGTCGATAAACGAATAAGCCGATTCCAGGATCCAGCGTTGTTGACCAGCCAAAGACGTCGCTGGAGTGAACGAGTCCCTATCGGTTTCAATCTCCTCAGTCGACCAAGTCGATCCATCATCCAGACGCAGAGGTTCCATTTCCTGAGCACGGATGCTCGATTGCAAACCGAACGATCCTGACAAAACCGCTAAGACGATCGCTGAAAAACGCATCCTTGTTCCCTCTGACGCAATCGTTTCCATGACTACGATGATAATCCATGCAACAGCACCTCCTATCGTCACCTTTCTGAGCCATGGGTTACCATCGTTGAACGGGTGCCGATTGTAGTGGCAGTCGTTTTCCCATCGCCTCACATGAGCACCTTGCCGTGGATTGCTAGCAAAGGGGGTGATTTGTCAGGCCAACGCACCCATGGTCGAGGAACCCGTCGCTCAATGGCCGGCTTGCAGGCCCGCTTGCAATTGCCCGAGGGATGTTTGGTGAGTCTGTAATCTTTGTCGGAAAAGGGTGTTGTCGGGTGAGTTTTTCAGTGCGGATTGTTGCTCGAGGACGGCTCGCTCGAGGAGGGCGCGAGCTTCTTGCGGCTTTTGATCTTGGAGTGCGATATTGGCAAGATCATGAAGTGCTGTTGCGAGACTGCTTTGGGATATCGGATCCGAGTGTATACGGCAGATAGTTTCCAGGGTCTGCGCCGAGGTTTCGAACGAATGTTTCGCCTGTTCCTTGGCTCCGATGACGAGTTGCGATTGCCCGAGACTGTTGATGGCAGCGGCGTATTCGAAACGGAATCGCAGGTTGCCTGGATCTTGATTCATCAATTTTTCCATGGTGTTGGTAGCATCTCGGAAGTGATCTACGGCTATTTGCTCTCGATGGAGGCGATGGGCATTGAGCCCGAGAGCCAAATAACATTGCGCGAGCTGATGTTGCATGAGGGCCGATCCGACCTCACTTGAGTCAGTACGTTTTGCGATAGCAGCAGCCGATTCGACCAACTGCTGCGTGATCTCGGGGTGGATGCTCTCAAGATTGGCGTTGTCGAGCAGGCAGGCGACGAGTTTGCGGCGCACGAGCATGTTGGGTTCTGGCTGTGCCCCCGCATTCTTTGGAGAGGAGTGCAACGCTCCAATGGCACACAAGAGCTCTTTTTCGGCTGCGATTCGGTATCCGAGATGGGCTTGCGCGAAGCCCATATCCAATCGGATTAATGCTTCATACCAAGGATGCGAGGCGGCGGCTTGGATTCCCCAGGCAGATCGCAGTTGCTGCTCGTCAACGAACGCCTGCAATTCACTCAAAGCTTGCTCGATAAGCCCTAAACGAAAACGGTGTTTGGCGAGATCGTGATGCGCGAGATACAACTCATCTGACGTTGCGAGCGAGTCCTGGCGAGCGACCCAATCAGTGATTTGTCTTTTTGCCCCCTCCAACTCTTCCAATACCTCTTTGTCGGACGATCCTATGGCATGGAGGGTTGCAAGTCGACGCTTTAGGCTACCCGCTCGGGCCTGAAAGGCGGTAGGCGTTTGTGCTTGTTTGCTCAAGGATTCGAGGTAGCCCACATAGGATCGATAGACTTCCCTTTGGATGGATTCCGTTCCTGGTCTCAGTTGCAATTGCTCCAGAATGGGGCCTCCGAGTGCTTCAAGCGTTTGATCAGCCGACTGGAGTTGCTGCGTTGTTTGAGCGATCCTGGAAGCCAATTGGAGGTTTCGGTAGGACACCCACGCGAGTGTAGGGGCGAGGATGATCGTGATCGCTAACAGGAAGATCGACGCGATTGCGGACCATTGCGGATTGCGGCGTACGATGCGACTGAGATTTTGGAGTATCCCCGGTCCTTTGGCCAGTGAGCGGCCGCCCGATAAGAAACGACCGAGATCTTCTGCAAAAAGCTGCGCTGTTGCGTAGCGTTCCTCTGGGTACTTGGAGATAGCTTTGAAGAGGATGTTTTCGAGGGTCTTAGAAACGGCTGGATTGCGGCTTCTGACAGACGGCGGGCTACTGACCCGTATTTGCTTGAGCATCTCGAAGCGATCCTCGGAATCGACCACGGGATGCAACGTTAGCATCTCATATAGCGTGACACCCAAAGAGTAGACATCGGTTCGCTGATCGATCCAGTGGGATTTACCTGACGTTTGTTCGGGGCTCATGTATTTGAGCGTACCCATCACGTCGCCTGGTCCAGTCAATCCGCTATGCCCAACCATCATGGCGAGGCCGAAATCGGTGATCCACAAATTACCTTGACGATCGAGCAGCAGATTGGATGGCTTGATATCCCGATGGATGATTCCGTGCTGGTGGGCGAAGTGAAGGGCTTCGGCTGCCTGCGCCACGAGTTCCACGACAGCGCGGACGTAACCTGGGCTTTGGATGGCTCGGTGGACCGATTTTAGTCTTGCTCTCTTCGCCTTGGTCCTTCGCGCGCCGATTCCCGATGGAGCAGAGGACCTGTTGAAGAGATTCCTTGCCAGTGAGGATTGGTAGGAGTTTCTGCTTTCCTCGAATGCGGTTTCAGGGCCCATCGAGCTATCGGCAGGCACCACATGCTCGAACGTGAATTCCGGATCTGCCTTGATGCGACGAACCGCTTTCTCGAGCGAGATGCCATCGATCAGTGGCATGCTGTAGAAGTAGATCCCCTCTTCGTTGCCAACGCTGTGGACCGAAACGATGTTCGGATGGTTCAACTGCGCGGCCGCTTGAGCTTCGTTCTGAAATCGCGCGATCTGTTTGCAGTCCCAGGTAGCGGCATTGGGGAGGATCTTGAGAGCGACGATGCGATCGAGAGAGAGTTGTTTCGCCTTGAAAACGATCCCCATACCGCCCCGACCGATTTCCTCGAGCAAGTCATAATCGCTCAGCTTCTTCGGAGGCTCGACCCGTTTTCGGTCGTCGGTTGAAGCCTTGATCGTCGGAGGCTTCTCCTGGTGTGTGAGTTTCCCCTTCGCTATGGGCTGTACTTGGCCCGGAACATGCTCCGGAACGTGCTTCCTAATCACAGTTGCCAAGTCTGGGAAATCGGCGCACAGTCGCTCGATGTCTGCATCTTCCCCCTGCTCCAGCCAGTCCAGATACCGCTCGAGAGCTACGGTCAAGCGTTTCTGCTGATCATCGCTGAGCGTAAGGGGTGCTGGGTTGGAAGCGATTTTCATTACGATCCGCGATCTCGAGGGTGGGCCACTGTTTCGTTGCAAAGCTGACTACGCGGGATTGCGATAGGAACTGTCGATTTGTTCAGCAAGTTGTTCTTGTGAGTACCGAATCTTGGCACCCCCGGCGTAATGCCGTACCTGATTTCGGCCGCCATGCTTGCAGGCGTACAAAGCTTCGTCGGCTCGCTCAAACAAGCTCTTGGCTTCCGATGCATCCATCTTCGATGTCGCCAACCCGATCGATGCGGTGGCTCGCAACGTGAACTCCAAATGCTCGACGGTTGTCTGTTCGATCTTTGTTCGAAGTCGCTCCATCACTTGCATTGCCATCTCGGGGACCGTGTTGGGAAACAAGATGCAGAATTCCTCACCGCCATACCGGAAAGCCATGACGTCGGGTTCATTGCGGATTACTTCCATGATCAAACGACCTACTTGTTGAAGCATCGCGTCGCCAGCAGCATGTCCATATTGGTCATTGAGCTTCTTGAAGTGGTCGATGTCCAAAATAGCGATCGACAAGGGCGTGTTGGTAGAAGTCGCACGAGTGAAGAATTCGTACTGCATCTGTTCGAAGTAACGGCTGTTGTACAGACCGGTCATTCGATCGGTGATCGATTGGCTGTACAATCGTGTCTTGTTCAGGTTCACAGCAGCCTGGTCGGCCAATCCCATCAATAGCCCGATATCCTCATCCGTAAACCGTCCCAACGGATCGAGGACCTTGTTTCCGTTTTCATCGAGGGTGACTTTGTTGGTCATGTTGATCACTCCTTCGAGTTCGTTTCCGTAGAGGATCGGCACGCTGGCCATGCAGTAGACCGTGTGTTGTCCGACCTGCGGAATGCGGGTGCGATCGTTGACTCGAATAGGTTTTCGCAGTTTCGCGCATTCGCCCGCGACCCCTTCTCCCAACTCGAAGGACTTCGTCTCGACCAGACCGTTGTTGATCTCGTCTCGAACTTCGGTCGGAATGTTCCCCCAAACCACGCGAATCTCGAGTTTGCCTGTGACCTTGTTGTAGATCATCAGGTTCCCCTTTTGGGTCAACAGGCAGTCGACCGCGCGATTCAATGTTTCAATGCACAACTTCTTGAAGTCGTTGACGTTGGCGATCTGCTGATTGATGTCATACAGAGTCTGAATGTTCTTAAGTATGCGCTCATTCTTTTCGTACTTCAGCGTCGAGTCGATGTTGGTGATAGCGATCGAGGCGAGTTCCTGAATGAACTTGAAGTCGCTCTCCTGAATCTGGGTCCCATCTTCGCGGGCTCCAATCGTGAGGATCCCGAGGACCTCGCCGCTCTTGATCAGCGGGCACCAGATATCGGACTTGAGCACTTCCAGGTTCCATTGCTGCCACGCGTGCGTGAATCGCGGCCCGAGTTGCATGTCGCGGACACTGAACACATTTCCCTGCTGGATCAATTGCCATAAAAGGCCGTTGTTCTTGGGGAACTTGAACATGTAGATCAACTCTTCGACCCCGGATGGGTGGAGAAATCGTTCGTCGAGACCGTAATAAGCTTTGACTCGGTAGAAATCCTGAGTGTTCTCGAGATCATCCTTGAGAAGAACCGACGCGTTGACGATGCTGTACTTTTCTCGCACAACCGCCATGAAGGTTTCGAGCAGTTGACGGAGATTGAGGATATTGCTGAACCCTTTTCCGGATTGCAGCAACGCACGCATCTCAAAAATCTCAACGTCTTGCTGAAATGCCTTGCTCTTGTAGTAGTCCAACTGCTCGAACGATTTGGGATCCGCAACGGTCTTGGTCGGAACAGCGACCTGGCTCGCATCCTTGGCAGTTGGGGCCACCCGGTTTTCGCCGGACTCCATACGCACCAAACCTAAGTTTGGGAAAAAGCCGTTTGTACTGTCCAGGGATTCCAAGGTTTGCGACATAACGAAAAGTCTGTTCGTGAAAGGACCATTCTTGCGGTGACGGCGGTGAAATTCCGACTGCGGCTGGAAACGCTCTCGCAATTCCCGCCGACGGATAAAACCATCACATACCCCTAGGTTAGAAATCCCTCGCGGACCAAGCCTCTACCAGGGTTTTGGTGGTCCCAGAAGCCTTTGGACGGTCCCTCTTGACGGTTATTCCGTCTGGAGGGGTAGTTTTGTAGTATGCCCCCTACCGTATTTGCCGTTGCCATGGTGGTGCGGACCGGTATAACCTTAGGTCTATCCGGGTTGTATTCAGACCAACCCCCAAAGAAACAGAGCATAGATTATGAAAGACGGCATCCACCCTAAGTATTTCGAAACGCAGGTCACCTGCGGG
>CAYXFO010000032.1:11689-13154 GCA_964464255.1 uncultured Pirellula sp. | reverse complement strand
GATTATGAAAGACGGCATCCACCCTAAGTATTTCGAAACGCAGGTCACCTGCGGGTGCGGCAACAGCTTCAAAACACGAAGTACACGTAAAGAGCTGAAGGTCGACATTTGCAATGTCTGCCATCCCTTCTACACAGGCAAGCTGAAGTTCGTCGATACCGCCGGTCGTATCGAGAAGTTCCAGAACAAGTTCGCGGCGGGCACGTACGCCAGCCTCCAAAACCAAAAGAAACCTGCTGCTAAGAAGAAGTAGCTACTCCAATCGCGTTCGGCTGGCGTAGAACCACAGCCCAGCGCCGATGGCGAATTCCAATCCAATCGATCGCTGCATGAGAGCCCCACACGGCAAACATGCAGCGTTTTTTTTTGAACGCTTACAATGAAAATCCGCGAACAACTCGATCAATCCCTCGCTCGGTTCACCGAACTGGAAGGCATGATGTCCGACCCTGCGATCCTGTCGGGCGAAGGGAGCAAAATGGCGACCATCATGCGCGAGCATGGGGGACTGTCGAAGGTGGCTACCAAGTATCGGCGATACAAAAAACTTGCCGACGACCTTCGCGAACTTGCGCCCATGCTCGATGCCGCCGATCCCGATGAAAAAGCGATGGCGGCTGAAGAGGCGGCAACGATCAAAGCTGAACGTGAACAGATCTGGAACGAACTGTTGGAACTGTCGGTCGGTGGCGAAGACGCAAACCGCACACGTTGCGTTCTGGAAATCCGAGCCGGGACCGGTGGCGAAGAAGCCGCACTCTTTGCTCGCGATCTGTTCGAAATGTATCGACGTTTTGCAGAGACCAAAGGCTGGAAATTCGAGATCATGGACTCGAGTGTCAGCGAGCGAGGCGGGTTCAAGGAAATCATTCTGTCGATCGAAGGGGACGGTGCCTATCGCGCCCTCCAATTCGAGAGCGGCGGTCATCGCGTGCAACGCGTCCCCGAAACCGAAGCCCAAGGTCGCGTCCACACTTCCGCCGCAACCGTCGCTGTGATGCCCGAACCCGAAGATATCGAAATCGACCTCAAACCCGAGGATTACCGACTCGACAAATTCTGTGCCTCAGGCCCCGGTGGCCAGCACGTCAACAAAACCGAATCGGCCATCCGTCTGACCCACCTCGAAACCGGTATCGTTGTCCAATGCCAGGATGAAAAGAGCCAGCACAAGAACCTGGCCAAGGCGATCCGTGTCTTAAAAACACGGCTCTACGAAGCCAAACGGGAAACCGAGCGCAAAGAACGATCCAAGGAACGAATGAGCCTCATCGGATCCGGAGACCGAAGCGAACGGATTCGAACCTATAATTTTCCGCAGAACCGCCTCACTGACCATCGCATCAACCTGACTCTCTATAAACTGGATCAAATCATCGCGGGTGATATGCAGCCCGTGTCCGATGCGCTCATGGAATACGAACGCTCCATGTTGCGCGACGACGAAAATAACTGACGACGAAAA
>CAYXFO010000032.1:0-11589 GCA_964464255.1 uncultured Pirellula sp. | reverse complement strand
CGAAAACAACTGCCGATGAAAACAACGAATGGATGACCCCACCAGCGACCATGAGTGGAAACAGCACGACGCAATCCGAACCATGGACCATCCAGCGCCTGTTGCAATGGACCACCGACTACTTCAAAAAGTGCGGATCGACTTCCCCTCGCCTTGATGCCGAAGTCCTGCTCGCCGACGCCTGCGGCTACCAACGGATCGATCTGTACGCCAAGTTCAACGAAGAGCCGACCGAAGAGATCAAGAGCAAGTTCCGCGAACTGGTCCGTCGACGAGCGGCCAACGAACCGGTTGCCTACCTCGTCGGCAAAAAAGAATTCTACTCCCTCTCCTTTTTCGTATCTCCCGCATGTTTGATTCCACGCGGCGAAACCGAACACGTCGTGATCGAAGCTCTCGATCGAATCAAGCAAGCCCCTGCGAAGACGCCTATGCAAATCGCGGATGTCTGCACTGGCAGCGGTTGCATCGCCGTGGCGGTTGCGAAACATGCTCCTGCTTGCCACCTCATCGCCATCGATCTGTCCGCGGAAGCTCTTCAAATCGCGGCCCGCAATGTGGAGCTTCATTCGGTACAAGACCGAGTCGGTTTACAACAAGGGGACTTGCTCGAATCCCTCCTAGAACAAAGCCTCGATATGGTTCTGAGCAATCCGCCCTACGTCTCGGATGCTGAGTTTGAATCGCTCGATCGGAACGTTCGAGACCATGAACCGAAAATGGCGTTGGTCGCTGGTGCGACTGGAAGCGAGATCATCGATCGACTCATCGAGCAATCGGCGGGAAAACTTAAGGACAACGGATGGCTAATCTGCGAACTCTCCCCGATGATCGCCGACGCGATTCATGCTACCCTTGAAGCGGATGAACGCTGGACTCGCGTCTCCTTGGTGCGAGATCTCGCGGGCAAGAAACGGCTCGCCATCGCCCAGCGAGTTCCTCGCCATCCGAGTCACGAGTAATCACAACTTTTATTTCAATCACTTTCAACCCCCGACGACCTAAGCATGCAGATGGAAAAGCTGGTGTCGCTCTGCAAGCGACGAGGATTTCTCTTTCAATCGAGCGAGATCTATGGCGGTCTCAACGGTTTCTGGGATTACGGCCCCCTCGGAGTCGAACTCAAACGCAAC
Source organism: uncultured Pirellula sp. (assembly GCA_964464255.1). Classification (GTDB taxonomy): domain Bacteria; phylum Planctomycetota; class Planctomycetia; order Pirellulales; family Pirellulaceae; genus JBKCUI01. The sequence continues at coordinate 10,456 of CAYXFO010000032.1, read as the reverse complement.
ATCAAGGACGCTTGGTGGCGCGATATGTGCCAGAACCATAACGAGTTGCTGCAACCACCCGGCGCACCGAGCACCTACGACATGGTCGGGCTCGATTGCACGATCATCATGCATCCCCAAGTTTGGAAATGCTCCGGTCACTACGATCTGTTTCACGACTTCATGGTCGATTGCCGCGCGAGCAAGAAGCGATATCGATTCGATCAAGTCCGCGGCAAATGGGTGGCACGCGATCATCAGCGAGTCTTCGTGACCACGATGGCGGAACCAGACCTCGAAGACGAAGATCTTCAGCGTCGAGCCCTCAAGTTTTTTAACTTGCGAACCAAGGACCTGGAAAAACTCGTCTTCGATTCGAAGATGATGACCCTCGATAAACTCAGTCCCGAGGATCGACCCTTGGTCCTCGGACCCGATACCGGTGAGTTAGGAACGCTCACCGACCCTCGCGAATTCAATCTGATGTTCAAGACCTACGTCGGAGCACTCAGCGGGGAAGAAGGTGCAGCCTTCCTGCGCCCCGAAACGGCGCAAGGGATCTTCGTCAATTTCAAAAACGTTGTGGACTCGACTCGCATTCGCGTCCCGTTCGGAGTTGCCCAAGTCGGTAAGAGTTTCCGCAATGAAATCACCCCCCGCAACTTTACGTTCCGCTCGCGCGAGTTCGAGCAGATGGAGATCGAGTTCTTCTGCCACCCCAGTCAATCGGCCGAATGGTATCAATACTGGCGCAATCGCCGACTGCAATGGTACAAAGATCTCGGACTCGCTGGCGAACGCTTGCGATTGCGGGAACATGACGCCGACGAACTGAGCCATTACTCGTGCGGTACCGCTGACATCGAATATGCCTTCCCATTCTTGCCTGAAGGCGAATATGGCGAACTCGAAGGGATCGCGCATCGCGGCGATTTCGATTTGCGGTCCCACTCCGAAGGGAAACTCGATCCCAAGACTCGGCCGCTTCAAGTGGAAATGAATGAACATGGCCAACCGAAACATCGGGGCAGCGGCAAGGATCTCTCCTACCGAGATGATCTGACCAACGATCGCTTCATTCCCCATGTGATCGAGCCATCGGCCGGTGCCGATCGCGCGACTTTGGCATTTCTGTGCCAAGCCTACGACGAAGATCAAGCACCCGATGAAGATGGTACGATGCAGTCGCGCGTCGTCATGCGACTCAATCCTCGCATCGCACCGATCAAGGCCGCCGTGCTCCCACTGGTCAAGAAAGATGGAATGCCCGAATTAGCGACCGAGTTGTACGGCAACTTGAAGAAGAAATTCAACGTGTTTTACGATGAGAAGGCCGCGATCGGTCGGCGGTATCGTCGCCAAGACGAAATCGGCACACCCTATTGCATCACCATCGACTCGCAATCGCTTCAAGATCGGACGGTCACCATTCGCGATCGAGACAGCCTCGAACAATGGCGAGTCAAGATCGATGATTGCGTGACCGAGATTGAGCGGCGCGTTACCTAATTCCAAGTCCAAGCATCCCATCGCATGTCCGAACACCGACAAGGGGAACTGTTCTCAAACGAACTAGCTCCCTGGGAAATCGATGCCCGATCGGCAACCCTTGCCGCCCATGTGGTGTTTCCGGAAACTCCGTTCGGACCCTATTCGTATCGCGTGCCCGATGAGTTCGCTTCGATGCTGCAAGCCAGCATGCGCGTCGTCGTCCCCCTCGGACGCGGTGATCGCGAAGTCACCGGATATGTGCTCAAAGTCGAATCGATTGCCAAGCCACCTGCGGCACTCAAACCAGTGCTGCGCGTTTGTGACAGTGAACCTCTGTGCAGTCCTAAACTGATCGAATTGATCGACTGGATGAGCAAGTACTACTTGGTCCCCGCTGGTCAAGTGTTCGAAGCGGTGATACCGGCCGGCGTTCGCGCAGGTGCAGGAACTCGCAATCAAACGCTCCTTCGTCCTGGCGAAAAGGCGAGCGATGATATGCTGGTCGCAAAACTGCCCACCAAACAAAGGCAGACCCTCCAGCAATTGATCCTCGCGGATGAGCCCCTGTCGATCGAACAGCTTCGCTCCCTAGCCCAATGCTCCGAGGGAGTCATCAAGAAACTTCGAGAAGATGAGTTCATCGTCGCCTTTCAGCAACGGGTCATGCAGTTTGAACAGGCCGATAGCGATGCATCGAAGCAAACGGGACTGCCACCCGCACTGACCGGCGATCAACGGCTCGCACTGCAAACCATCTTTCGCGCCATCGACTCGGAAACGCATCAAACGATTCTGCTTCACGGCGTAACCGGTAGCGGCAAAACCGAAGTCTACATGCAGGCGATCGAGAAGGTCATATCGTTCGGTCGACAGTCGATCGTACTGGTTCCCGAGATCAGTTTGACCCCGCAAACCCGTAGCCGATTCGAACACCGCTTTCGAAGCGTGGCGGTGCTGCACTCCAATATGAGCGGACCAGAGCGGCATTTTCAATGGCGACGCATCGCGAGTGGCGAGGCTCAAGTGGTCGTCGGTCCCCGCAGTGCGATCTTTGCGCCGGTACCCCATCTGGGGTTGGTCATCCTCGACGAGGAACATGAGACGACCTTTAAACAAGAGACTGTACCGAGGTATCACGCGCGCGATGTCGCCTTGCATCGGACGAGTCTCGAGAAAGTTCCCTTGGTTCTCGGATCGGCAACTCCATCGCTGGAATCGTTTCATCGAGCGAAGACCGGTGCGTACCATTTGGTCTCGTTGCCGAGGCGAATCCTCAACCGGCCCATGCCCGCTGTTCGAACCGTTGATTTGCGATCCCATCGAATCGATCCGGAACGCGGAAGCATCTCGCGACCGCTCGAGCAAGCGATCGGACAGACCCTTGCAAGCGACGGACAAATCATCTTGCTACTGAATCGACGGGGCTTCTCGACCTCGATTCAGTGTCCGGCATGCGGATTTGTCCTCATGTGCCCCGATTGCGATTTGGCCCTCACGTTTCACCGCGAAGGGAACAAAGCGGTGTGCCATTACTGCGATCACACGGTGGCGGCTCCGACCCATTGCCCGCGCTGCGCATTTGATGGGATCCGCTTCTCCGGTTTGGGGACCCAACGATTGGAGATGGAGGTGCAGGCCAAATTCCCCGCGGCCCGTATCGCTCGTATGGATTCCGACACAATGCGAAAGCCTGGAAGCCATGAAGCCACCCTGCTGGAATTTCGAACGGGGCGAACGCAGATTCTGCTGGGAACTCAGATGATCGCCAAGGGGCTCGATTTTCCAAACGTTCTCTTGGTCGGTGTGATCCATGCCGATTCCGCGCTTCACTTTCCCGACTTTCGAGCCTCGGAGAAAACGTTTCAACTAGTTACCCAAGTTGCGGGCCGCACTGGACGAGGTGATCGGGCCGGTGAAGTCCTCGTGCAAACATTTTCACCCGAGCATCCTGCAATCGTCGCTGCGTGCAATCATGATTACTTGAGTTTTGCCGAGATGGAATTCGAACATCGGCGTCCGTTCGGCTATCCACCCTTTGGACGATTGGCCCGTATTATCTTTCGAGGAGTTGTGCGAGAGGTAGTCGAGCAATTCGCGGAGTCGGTGGTGTCGAGTTTGCGAGTCGAGTCGCAGCGCAACGGCGGAACCGTGCGAGTCCTCGGGCCCGCCTTGCCTCCGATTCCAAAATTGCGAGGTCAATATCGCTACCATGCGATGTTGGCTTGCGCCGATGCGGCTGCTCTGCACGTTGTCCTCGCTACGGTACAATCGAAGGTGAAGCCTCCCGAAGATACCCTTTACCTGATCGATATCGATCCCATCGATATGCTCTAACGTATTGGAGATACAGCCATGTCACGTGCATCTCTTTCTGTCAGTGCTCGATTATGGATGTATCGAGTTGTAAACAAAATTGTTTTGGTCGTTTTGGTTTGCTCGGTCCATGCATTCCCTGTTCGCAACACCCTTGCCATCGATCCGATACGCGGTGTAGCTCGGCAACCCCTCGAGGCCTCCGTGCAACGATTGACTGAGGCGATGAAGTTCCTGGGGGAACCGCTACCCGATGCGGTGATAAGTGAACTGGAGACGCTTCGCGCTGATACCGATGATGCCAAAGTCGTAAAAACGATCCAGGCAACTCTGGACCAACGCTGCTTGGCGGTAGTTTCCATCAATCCCGAAAGTCGGGTCAAGGCTGCTGCGGGACCGATGATGCCTCAGTTGGTCGAGAAGGGATGGCGGACGTTTTTGATCAAGGTCGTTAACGAAGCGGGGGTGACGGCTCCCCTGCGATGCACGAGCCCTCAAGCCAAGAACATGGTCCGGGGCAGCACCAGCGCCGCCGAACCGAAAATGGAAATATCACCCGCCGAAGCCGACCGCCGATGGCTCGATATCGCCATCCCGGTCCAGGAACCGATGCTCCCCAATCTCTCGGGGCTCGAAGTCGAGTATCGGGTCATCCAAATCTACAGCCGCGATGCGGGTCCGCGCGAAGCGACATTGCAATTCGACGTGGGGCAAGGAACTCAGGATCTGGGTTTCCGTAGCGAGCTGCCTGTTTTGTTTCGCGCATTACCTAGCCAAGCGGTTCCTCTAAGCATTCGCGATCACGATGGGCGGCCGACAACCTGTTCGCTGCTGATCCAAGATCGACTCGGTCGCGTGTATCCCAATCCAGCAAGGCGATTGGCTCCTGATTTCTTCTTTCATCCGCAAATCTATCGGGCTGATGGGGAGACCGTGACGCTTCCCGAGGGGACTTATCGGATCACTGCGACACGCGGACCGGAGTACATGCCCATCGCATTCGAGTACACCGTTTCTGAACAAGTTGATGCACCGAAGTTGGAGGTCCGTTTGAAGCGATGGGTGCATATGGCCAGTCTCGGTTGGTTCTCGGGGGACCACCATGTGCATGCAGCGGGATGTGCCCATTATGAGAATCCGACTCAGGGAGTTACCCCCGAAGATATGATGCGGCATATCACCGGAGAAGATCTGAACGTCGGTTGTGTTCTGAGCTGGGGGCCCTGTTGGTACCATCAGAAACAGTTCTTTGATGGCAAGGTATCCAAGCTGTCTCGATCCGATTACTTGATGCGTTACGATGTCGAGGTGAGCGGGTTCCCGTCGTCGCATGCAGGTCACCTGTGCCTGCTCAATTTGGTGGAAGATGATTATCCGAATACCAAACGTATCGAGGATTGGCCTACCTGGACCGTTCCCATCTTGAAATGGGGGCAAGAGCAGGGAGGCATCGTGGGATACAGCCACAGCGGATGGGGGTTGGCGTTACCCGACTATCTGCCCGATGGGTCGCGAGGTGGGTTGCCGGGTACCTGGGGAGGTGCCCGAGGCAATCAAGCGGGCCGGGCTGCCGACAAGTTGCCCGATTACGCGATGCCGCCGTTCGATGGCATCGGGGCCAACGAGTACATCGTCGCCTCGGCGATTGGAGCGTGCGACTTTATCAGCACGGTCGATACGCCCGCAGTATGGGAACTGAATATATGGTATCACACGCTGAATTGCGGCCTTCGTTCTCGCATCAGTGGCGAGACCGACTTTCCATGCATCTACGGAGATCGGGTTGGGCTGGGGCGCGTGTATGTTGAACTCGATCCGAAGCTTTCTTTGTCGTACAACCATTGGGTCCAGGGATTATTCGATGGTCGAAGCTACGTTGGGGATGGGCTGAGCCAGTTGCAATACTTCCGCGTCAATGATGTCGCGATGGGACATCCTGGTTCTGGAAAAGAGATCAGCCAATTGGATATCGATCAACCGGGCAAGGTTACCGTCTCGACGCGTATTTCCGCGATGCTTCCGGAAAAGCAAGATGCGGGCGGAGCAGCGATTCAGACGCGGCGTCTCGATGAAAAACCGTATTGGCATGTAGAGCGAAGCCGCATGCCTGGCACTCGGGATGTCCCCGTCGAACTGATCGTCAATGGCGAGGTCGCGGCGAAACAAACGATCGCAGCCGACGGGAACTGGAACGATCTGAAGTGGGAAATCGAACTCGATCGCTCTAGTTGGATCGCGGTCCGAATTTTTCCATCGTTGCATACCAACCCGATCTTTGTGGAAGTAAGCGACAAGCCGATTCGAGCCAACCGACGCAGCGCCCAGTGGTGCCGCAAGGCTGTCGATGTATGCTGGGACAAGAAGCGACCTCAGATTCGGGAATCAGAACTGCAAGAAGCGGAGAAAGCCTACGAACAAGCCCGCGCGTATTACGATCTTGTTCTCAAAGATATTGAGGATTCCAAGCCGTAAACGGGATTCCAATCGACGAGATGGAAATCGAAGGCCTGACTTCATCGAAAGCGATTCAATCAGTCGGATCATCCGAAGATGGTTTGACTTCGAGTGAAGCCGAACGTCGTCTCGCTGAGCATGTACCCGGGCGCCAGGTTCGAGAGACCGATCTCGGTTTGTTGCTTCGACAGTTTCGAAGTCCGCTGGTCCTCATTCTGTTGGTTGCGCTGATCATTTCGTTCGCCATTGGGGAACGATTGGATGCGGGAATTGTGTTCGCGGTGAATCAGCCGAGATGTAGGCCAGCGGTGTGGCCGGTGCTCCAGGCGGCTTGAAAGTTGTAGCCGCCGATCGGGCCGTCGAGGTCGAGGATCTCACCTGCAAAGAACAAACCGGTCTGCTTGCGGCTTTGCATGTCTTGGAAATTCACTTCACCGAGGGTGACTCCTCCTGCGGTCACCTCTGCCTTTGGATAACCGCGAGTTCCGTGAATCGGCACTTGAAATCGTTTGAGTGACTCAAGGATATTCAATCGAAGTTTCTTTGGGAGCTCCGCCATGTGAGGATCGTGGGTTGCTTTCAAATTCTGTAGCATCGCATCGGCTAGCCGTTTGGGGATGCGTTGGCTCAGGACGGTTGAGATCGCTCGGTTGCTTTTTTTTGCTTCTTCAAACAGCCACGCTTCGATGGCCTCTCGCGAATCATCCGGAAGCAGATCGATCGCAATGCAATCGCCCGCATGTGATTGACTAGCCGCGAGATCGGAGTCGGAAAAACAGCGGGATACATTCATCGCTGTTGGCCCGCTGCACCCGGTGTGTGTCCAGAGAAATCCGCCTCGCGATATCGCGCGTTCGACGGGGGCTTTGACTTGATCGGAACTATTGCGATGCGCAGTGACACCTACATCTTCCAGAGTGAGTCCACTCAGTTCATGGACCCAAGCTTCGTTGGAAACCAAGGGGGTGAGGGCAGGTCGAAGGGGGACGATCGAATGCCCCATGGCTTGGGCCCATGGATAGCCATCGCCCGTCGTGCCGCACCCGCTGTAGCTGAGCCCGCCGGTGGTGATCAGTACCGATCGGCACCTGAGTTCTAGGCTTTCCTTGGCGGTCGATGCGGTGATTTGAAAGCCACCACCCTCAGGCAAGGGTTGCACCGAGGTCACAGCGCAGCCGGTGATCATCTCAGCACCGAAGCGGGCCATGCGGCGGACCACGGCGTCCCGAACATCGATGGCTCGATCGCTGACCGGAAATACCTTTCCAGTCGACTCCACTTTGGTGGCGACTCCTTCGGACTCAAATTCACGCACGACATCTTGGGGAGTCATACGGCTCAGCACCGACAAAAGCACCCGACCGTTCTTGCCGAACGCCTCTGCGATTTTTCGGCTATCGCAATGATGGGTGATATTGCAGCGCGTGCCGCCGGACATCAGGATCTTGACACCGGCCTTGTTGTTTTTTTCAAGAACCATCACTCGTTTGCCGCGAGCGGCAGCGGTTCCTGCGGCCCAAAGACCGGCCGCGCCCCCACCCACAATCACCGCATCCCAATCCACTCGCATACCCTTTCACAAGAGGTGCGACGAATTCCAACGATGAAAAAACGGATCGCGTTCACACCCACGCAAGCCCGACAAACAAGTATACTGTGGGCCTGTGGAATCGTCCAAGGATTCCGATCATTCCTCTCTCGTACTCAAATGATTTTCGCATCATGCAAAGACGGCACTTTTTGGGGAGCGGGTTGGCAGCATCGAGCGTGTTGCTAGCAGGACATCAAGCGACGTTAGCGGCTCTCGCCGACGGACCCACAAAACGAGTTGGCTTGATCGGGACCGGTTGGTATGGCAAGTGCGATCTGTTTCGCTTGCTACAAGTGGCACCTGTCGAAGTTGTCTCGTTGTGCGATGTCGACAGCAAGATGGTCTCGGCTGCAGCCGACATGGTTGCCGAGCGACAAGCATCCAAGAAGAAGCCACGCATCTACTCCGACTATCGCAAGCTCTTGGCTGAAAAAGATCTCGATATTGTTTTGATCGCAACTCCCGACCACTGGCATGCCCTCCCCATGATCGAGGCGGTCAAGTCAGGGGCCGATGTCTATGTCCAGAAGCCGATCAGCGTCGACGTTGTCGAAGGGCAGGCCATGGTGGCCGCCGCTCGCAAGTATGGTCGTGTCGTACAAGTCGGTACTCAGCGCCGCAGCACACCGCACTTGATGGAAGCGAAAAAGAACATCGTCGATACCGGCATGCTCGGCAAAATATCGCATGCTGAGGTTTACTGTTACTATCATATGCGAGCCAAAGACAATCCTCCCGATGAGCGACCGCCCGAGAATCTCGACTACGAGATGTGGACCGGTCCTGCACCGATGCGACCCTACAATCGATTGGTCCACCCCCGTTCCTGGCGCGCTTTTATGGAGTATGGCAACGGGATTCTGGGTGACATGTGCATTCACATGCTCGATACCGTTCGATGGATGCTAGACCTGGGTTGGCCGACTCGCGTTTCCTCGCTCGGAGGGATCTACGTAGATAAGAATTCGAAGGCCAACATTGCAGACACTCAGACCGCAACGTTTGAGTTCCCCGAATTGAATGTCGTTTGGACACATCGAACCTGGGGTGATCCACCCGATCCGGCTTATCCATGGGGAGCGACTCTCTTCGGAGAGAAGGGGACGCTGAAGATGAGTGTGATGAGCTACGACTTCATCCCGCGCGGAGGGGATGCAAAACCGATCCACAAGGATGTAGCCTTCGAGTTGGATCAATATCCAGTCGACAAGACCGAAAAGGATCTCGAACAACATGTGGCTCCCGCCATTCGGGTTCACATGCTCGACTTCCTCAAAGCGATCGCGGACCGTAGCAAGCCCGTTGCCGATATCGAGCAAGGCCATATCTCCACGGCGGCATGCGTACTTGCCAACATGTCCATGAAGTTGGGACGATCAATGTCGTATGATCCCGCCAAGGGGATAGTGACAGGAGACGAGGAAGCAACTCGGTTGCTCCGTCGTCCGTACCGAGAACCATGGGTGCACCCTGAGGTTGCTACGGTCTAAGAGTTTGTGTTCGGCTTTTGCTGCGGTCCATCCTCCTGGGAAGGATTGCTCGCCGGCCCGATCATGGGATTGGGTACGGAGGGAGTTGTGGGGTTCCATTCCCGGAGCAGTCCCTCGATTTGCACACTGAGATCCTCAGCTTGGGACAGCAGTGCATCGTATCGATCCAGGAGATGATCGATACGGTTTCTTTCCTCAGGTGGTACAGCGATATCCACGAAGGCTTCCCCGTCGATGTCGGTTGAATCCTCTGGATGAATCACAGCAATACCTGTTGGCTCGTTGGAATGATGGAACGTAAAGCACGAACGTGTTCATCGATTCGGCGGTTTGACGGGTCTCCTTCCAGATCGAGACGGCCGATTCGTGTTATGAGTCCTCGGGAATTTGGCGAGGGGAGTCAAGATTTGACGGTTCCGTAGATTGTTGAGTGAAACGGAGGTTCGTCCGGTCTATGGATGTGGAATGCAAAGGGATCGCAACCCGAAACGTAAGTGAGGGATGGATTTACGTCGCTTGCAACGCCTTCCCTCAGGCGTCCCTCGCTCACGCGTCGGGTTATGATAATCCCTGGCAAAAAACTAACTTCTAGCAATCGAGACCACTAAAAGTGCAACTTCAAAACTCACGCAGCGAGCTGGGAAAAACCTCGGGAAACTGCGTCCCTTATCGTTTGGCGTTGCGAAATGGGGGACTGCAGATTCAAGGCATCTGCCAATACGAGTGCTGTAGCGACTATACTCTTGTCGATCGAAAGCGGCGTTGAGTCGTTGTCTTTTTAGCGACTAGAAAATCTCTGAGCAGGATCGGAATACGAAGCGATGGTGGAGAACGCAGAGTCCTCGGCAACGAGACCATGGTATCGCGAGTTAACCTCGTATCATTGGTTTGTATTCATCATGGCTGCCATGTCCTGGGTACTCGATTGCATGGACCAGCAGGTGTTCATCTTGGCGCGGGGCGAAGCGCTCAAGGCTTTGTTGCCGTCGGGAACCGATGGGCCGGTAATCAACCAATACGCAGGATATGCGACGTCGATCTTCATGCTCGGCTGGGCCACTGGCGGGTTAATTTTTGGCTCGATTGGCGATCGAATCGGTCGAGCCCGCACGCTGGCTATAACGGTGTTGATGTACTC
>CAYXFO010000031.1:0-19327 GCA_964464255.1 uncultured Pirellula sp. | reverse complement strand
GCTCAGAAGCGTAAAGATGGTGTCGTAATCGTTGAGCCCCTTGCCGGTGACACCGTGCTTGAGCAGTTGGCTGTACCCGGCACTCCCCTCCGCCTTCTTCAAATCCTCGATCGTCGCTCCTGGAACCAAATAGCGATCGCTCGCATGCATGCTGACCACACGCCCCAGAACCGACTTCAGAAGATCGACGGGATCATCTCCCGCGACCACTGCATTGCTCGGATCGTACTGAACTCCGAAGAAGGGTGTCGCCGGAATTCGATCCAGTAGATCGAGGAACACATCTTTCTTCTGTGCGAACTCGGCATAGAGCCAGTGTCCGTCCTTGTAATGGTTCTCCAAGCCCAGGACGATCCCCAGCGGTTCTGCGAATTCGATGCATTCCTTGATCGCTTCGGCCGCGTAACTCAAGCCCTGTTCTCGGGTCACTTCCGGCCAAGCTTGACCACTTAGGACTCGACAGACCGTACCCTCGCCACCGAGCCGTTCCGCAACACGGATCATCGATTTCTGATAATCGATTGCCTCGCGACGACGGTCTGGGTCGGGATGGGTGAAATCGGGGGAGCAACAGAGCATAGGCATGACAAAGCCTGCTCCCTCGATGGCATCACGAACGGAATCCAAGTATCGGCTATCGGTGCTGACCAGAAACCCTTCGTACATCTCCAGGCCGTCGGCGTTCAAATCCTTGGCCATCGAAATCCAGTCGAAAACGGACATTTTCCTGTCTCGAGAGATCAGGTCCAAGAAGCATTTTGGGAAGGCAGAAATCTGTGGTTTTTCCATGAATCGCATTAGATTTCCCATGTTTGCCCCCGTCAACCACCCGTACGTTACTCGAATTTCTTCATGGAATACTCCCCCAAAAAACCTGCTCAGACTACGCGAAACCGTTGATCGATCCAGTGTGACGAGTATACTCTGTGGATACACAGCCTATTGGTTTCCCGAAGATCAGGCGATGGTTATCGTCGTCGTAACAAGCCGTAGAGTTCCAGCATGATTTACAGCAAGAGTGCATTCGTTGCCGTCTTTGCCTTCACTAGCATTTCAGGATTCGCTTCTGCCCAGGTCCGCGACGAATCTCTTCCCCGCTCGCTCGACACCTCGGTGGAGCAGTTGGAATCCTCGGAATCTCTATCGAAACAGGCAAACCAACTCAGCCAAACGCAGTGGATCCGACTCACCGCAGAGGGAGGCGTCCGTGGCACCGTCTGGGCACCCTCAAATGGCGGAATCAACCGTCAAGGTGCAGTACAAGTCGCTCTGGTGCAGGATGGCGCGACGCGTTACGCAAGCACGACCGACGTCGATGGGGACTTCATCATCGAAGAAGTTCAACCTGGAAGCTATTCGCTTGTTGTCACTGGCAAGGATCAGTTAGCCGTTTGCGCCCTAACCGTTTTGGGAGCTATCGAAGGAAAGCATTTGCCCGACCGGGTTAACGTCAGGACGATTTACCCCGCTTCGAAGAGAGTCGCTCAATTGATCCGAAGTAACACGATGCCCAATTGGACGGTCGGGCCGAATCTTACAACGGATCCGACCGCTGAAACGAGGAGCTCTGATGTATCCCCCGGAGTAGGCATTGACTCGCGAGGTGGAATTTCAGGAACCCTTTCCCGCCCCAATGTGCGCTTAAACCTCAACTCAACTTTGGTTTATCTCATTCGAGATGGGAAGGAGATCGCACGAACTCGCGCAGCAAGCAACGGCGACTTCCGATTTAATTCCGTTACGCCTGGTGATTATGGTTTAGTCGCTTCCGGATCGGAAGGAATTCTTGGAATCGGTTTCACCGCTGTTGCGAAAAATGATCTTGCTTCCGCAAAGCGACCACTGCAGTTGATGGTGAGCCACGTACAGCCAATGCCAACTGCCCAGGAAAGCTTGAACCTGGAACTTGCCGACCCCGATGCATACGTCCCAACGGAAGCGATCCAGGACGAAGAAGTCGTGGTTGTTGAAGAATACCCGTACGCCCCAGGAACCTTCGGAGGAATGGGCGGAGGCGGTATGGGTGGCGGTGGAGGAATTGGAGCGAGCGGTGGATTGGGTTCTGGAGGACTTGGAGGGTTAGGAACGTTGGCTGCTCTTGGTGCTGTTACCGCAGTGGCTATCAGTCAAGCAAGTGACGATGGAGACCAAGCTCCTATCGTATCCCCCATCAAATAAGCCACTTTCAGAAGAACTGTTCTCATGCCAAGGGTGACCCATAAGGTGTCACCCTTCTTTTTTAAGGCAGCCCTCCATGAACAGTTGAATCCTTTTCTTTCGACTCTGATGGTGCGGAATCCGCATTCTGGTACATTCTTGTAGTCTGTTTTCAAAAATCCTCGTCGCGCGCGCGGCACTAATCAACTTTTGCCTTCCGTACCTAACAACATGAGCCTCTCCCAGCTTGTTGTGGTTTGCTGCTCTGCACTGTCCTGCTTGTGCACGACAGCCTTATGCCAAACTCCCACGCCGCCATCCAGCAACGGAGCACGTCCTGCAAGTGCGGTTTATCCACTCGATGCGGTTGCAGATAGCGAGGGAGCCATCTGGATCGTCGATCGCAATCGCCCGGGCGTATGGCGTTATCAGCAGGACAAACTCGAACTTGTCATCAGTGGCGAGAAACAGTTCCGTAAACCGCTCAATGCGGTTCGCTGCATCGCGATCTCTCCCACCGGGACTCTCACCGTGGGCGACCCCGCCACACGGGAAGTATATCGGCGCAACGAACAAGGGGAGATGCAACCGACCGTCAATGGTCTCATCGGAATCCCAGTCGACTTGGCGTACTCCAGCAAAGGAACACTCTACATCGCGGATGTCGAACGGCGAGTGGTTTGGAAACAAGACGATGCCAACTCAAAGCCGACTGTTTTTGCGAGGGTGAATCCGCGCGGTCTATTCGTCGACTCCAAGGATCGCCTTTGGGTCGTATCGCAGGATGAAAAGCAGCTCTTGCGGCTCGATGCTGACGGAAAAGAGGAAGTCATTGTAGGGGATCGACAGTTTGAGTTCCCGCATCAGGTCGTCGTCGATTCCAAGGATCGCGCGTGGGTCACGGACGGCTACAAGAAAGCACTCTGGCTGATACCTCCCGGTGAATCTCCTCGAATCGCTTTCTCGGGTGAACCTCTCATGAATCCCGTAGGCTTGTTCCTTTACGAGGACACTCCTGTTATCGTAGACCCCCACGCCCAGCAAGTTTTCCGAATGCGAGACGGCAAGCCGGAACCGTGGATAAGAATCGAGCCGAAGTAACGTGAGTTCGTCATCGGTGCGATCGGCAACGGCCGTGATCGTAACCATCGAAAATTTCGGTAGCAATCTTGTCGGCGCCTACGGCAACTCGATCTGCCCTACTCCGCACATCGATCGATTCGCATCGAGATCCTTGATTGCTGATCAATTCTGGATGGATGGGTGCACCGTACCTAACGTGCTCGCCTCCATGTGGTCAGGAATACATCTTATCCGTCGTCTAGGCAATCAAGGCTCTCATGGCTTGGGGGATGTGCGCCGTTCCAACGTGGAGACAGCCCTGCAATCACCCGGATTATTGATCACCGATTCGCCGGCTGCTCTCGAAATCGGAAAAAAATTTCTCTCGGGAGAAGCACAGCTCGCATCGCCACCCGAGGAAGGGCAAACTGCATTCGCATCGTTGATTTCGCAAAGCTTCGAGCGATGGATTCCCGAGATCGAATCCCTGCCATGGCTTTGGATACATTCCCGCGGACTCGGACGTGAATGGGATGCTCCGTACGAATATCGCTGCTCTCTTTGCGGTGAAGAAGATCCTCTTCCCCCTCGAGAAACAACGCCCCCCTCCGCTTGCGTTGACAAACATACCGATCCTGACGTTATCTTCGGATGGTCCTGCGGCGCGGGCGGTCAAGCCATCGTGGTCGATGAAGTCTGGGAATGGATGGAATCCGCTTTGGAACAACTGGAAATCGCTCCATCCTGCCTTCTTGCGCTGGCCGGTGTCATGGGATTCCCGCTTGGCGAGCATCACTGCGTTGGCTACCCAGAGTCTTATGAACAAGTCGGTGCACCGAAGTCACAAAACCGCGAAGCAATCGGCAGGCATACAGCGACACTTCATTCCGAGATGCTCCATACGCCGTTGATCCTGCGACCGGGTGATTCCCTCCCATTGGGTGTTCGCTTCGCTCCTTTTCTGCAACCGCATCACCTCGGTCGCATCGTGGATAGCTGGATCGAAAAGAATGGCTGGCAAGCTGAAAGAGCCGATCCGTTGCCGAGCGAATCACCCTTCGTAGAGATCGAGCAACTGGTCGCGATCAGTAGCCTTCGTCGGGATGCGTGGCCTGCTCCAATGCGAGCTACCCTGGCCATCGACGGATCCCAAACAGCGCTCAATGTTCCCGCATGGGGAGCCGTTTGGGATGGTGCGGAGGGTGAAGATGGCCAACAGGGATCGCTGTTCGCCATGCCCGACGATCGATGGCAACAAAATGAGATACGATCACGCGCACCTGAAGTGTTGGAACAAATGCGAGTGCTGCGCGATGCTTGGATGACAGATTCAGGCGAATCGCCATCGAATATCGACACCATCCTGTCTAGGATGGATGATTCCCTGTGGCGACCTTTTCGCTAGGGACCGCAAAGCGAAGGCATGAATCCGGATCGTTGTACGAAGCCGGAACGCCGGTCGCGTTGCAAGAACTTTTGGAACAAACATGGACAGCCAGGAATCGCATCGAAGCCGCAAACAAATCCTGTCACCGATTGCTGGTGCTCCCATACCCTCGGTAAGGATTCAGCGAGCCACGCTTCACCCGAACATTTTCCGCAAACGGCTCTTGTCGATCGATGGCAATCCGGGCCCGGGTGACTGGGTCGCGATTTTCTGCACGGAACCTGAATCGGTGTTGTTTGCGTATGGCATTTACAATCCCAAGGCCGAGGTCGCGGTCAGGATCTATTCCTGGAACGCGAGGTTTCCCGACGATGCGTTCTGGGACGAGCAACTCGATGACGCGATCTCTCTTCGACACAAAGTCTTAAGCCTCACCGAGCAAACGGACGCCTATCGGATCGTGCATGGGGAGGCAGACGGGTTCCCTGGATTGGTGATTGATCGCTATGGTGATTGTTTGAGCGCGGAGGCATTCTCGCTCGGCATGTATCAGCGGGCCGATCGAATCTTGACTCGCTTGCATGAAAAGCTCGGTACCCAGCATCACTTGATTGCTCCCTCCCCTCAATTTGGAAGCCAAGAGGGGTCGACACTCCCCGAGATTCGGAGCGATGGCTGCCCCGAATCGATCACGATTCATGAACACGGGGTGAAATACAAAATCCACTTCGGCACCGGACACAAGACAGGCTTTTTTTGTGATCAACGGGATAATCGCAAAACCCTAGCAGACCATTCGGCTGGTGCGCGGGTTTTGGATCTGTGTTGCTACAGCGGCGGCTTTGCCATCGCGGCTGCGAAGGCCGGAAACGCAGCAGAAGTAACCGCCGTGGATCTCGATGAAAAAGCGCTAGCGATCGCAAAAAAGAACGCAGCCATCAATCAGGTGCGGGTCAAGCTGGTGCATGCCGATGCGTTTGCGTACATGCGAGACATGCTGCGCAATGGCAAAACCTATGACATCGTGGTCTTGGATCCGCCCAAACTGATTCGTTCCCGCATGGAACTCGAAGAGGGCCAAAAGAAACATTTCGATCTCAATCGCTTGGCCATCCAACTCGTCGAACGAGGGGGTCTGCTCTTGACCTGCTCATGCGCTGGCTTGCTCAGCGCCGAAGCTTTTCAGAGCACGGTGCAGTCGGCTGCTCGATCGGGAGGCTACGATGAACATGGCAAGCGAATACCCGGTCGAACCGTTCAGGTGTTTGAGAGCCGAGGAGCGGCGCCAGACCATCCAGTCGCTCTGCACTGCCCAGAGACCGGCTACTTGAAGGCTCTCTGGGCTCGTGTCCGGTAGCAGGCGCTATAGTCGTTGAATGCTTCAAACGAACTACTTGAGTGGCGAGAAATCGGTCGGCTTCAAGAACCAACTCTTCACGCCACTTCCAGCGGTCAAAGAACCTCCGGCCTTCTTCTCGGATTCATTTCGCACTGCCACCCAGTCGGGATCTTGTCGAAACGCATCGAAGGATCCTTTTGCCGCATCCTGCGAAGCATGGGTCAGAAAGTATACGAGTGCGTTCCCTTGCGATGGGAGTTCCTCGCCAATCCCTGCGGCCGCTTGATTTTTGGGAGAGACGGCCGCGAGCAATTCGACAGCCTTCATCGCCCCCCCATCGTCGACATTCCAATAGATGAGATTATTCATCCCATGCTTCGCAAACAGTTTCATCGTGTGGTTACGGAAACGGGCATTGAGAGACTCAAGATTGCCACTCGAGGCGATATACGAACGCAGTTCAAGCACTCGATTCCCGGGTGACTCCCGCGATAACTCAGGAGAGTAGTCGGTGGTCTTCAAAAACACCCTGGCAAGGGATTGCACAGGGGGGCCAGCCGGGAACGCTTCTTGGAAAACAGCTTGCGTTTTCGGATCGGCCATCATTTTCTCGTAGTTCCGATCGCAACTCTCTCTGTCCTTGTGTCGCACCAACGTCACGATGCGCTCATCCTGCGCAGAAAGCGGTACAAAGGCACCCAGGATCTCGATTTCGTTGGCCTTGGTGATTCGCATCCCGTGCTTTTCGATGAACGCAAGCAGTTCTTGTTGCTTCCCCTCATGAGGTTGGTAGACCCGGAGTTCGTACAATGGGGATTCAGCGACAAGCCGTGGAGAGAGAGCAGATACGGAGCAAAGAAACATCAAGAAGACAACCAGCAAGCTCGCAAACAACTTCATGCCAAGGGTTCCCTTTGGGATGGAAGACATCACGGACAACAGTCAAGCACTCATTTTGACGTCCGACGATTCTACACCAGTTCCCTGCGACGATCGGCGATCACATGAAAAAGTTGGGGACAATCGGTCGTCGCTATTCGTCGTCCCACGCTGAATCGCCACCCGAGTCCATCGGCCCTCCGACTGGATCCGCTTCGAGATCTTCGTGGATCTCTTGGCTTGAGCGAGCTCGCTTTTTAGGTGGCTTGGGAGTTTCATCCCATCCATCTTCGCGACGGATCTTGTTAGATCGCGATTTGCCAGTGGAATCGCTTGCTTCAGCTTCCGCTCTCATGCGCTCCCAATCGGCGATCGTGATGACAACTTCGCGAGCTTGGGAGCCGTTGTATTCGCCGACGATGCCATCTTCCGCCATGAAGTCGACCAATCTGGCGGCTCGCCCATATCCGATTCCGAGAGCTCTCTGAAGCAGTGAGCAACTGCCTCGCCCTTCGCGAACGACGATATCCACAGCGGCTTCGTAGAGTTCGTCCCGTTTCTTGAAGGAACCCGGTTTCGCAGGAGCATCCTCATCGCGACGGATCTTAAGTTGCACCAGTTCCTGAACGAAGTTTTGTTCGCCGGTGCTGCAATGATCGACGATTGCGTTGATTTCGTCATCGCTGAGATACGTCCCTTGGCCTCGCAGCAACGTGCTGGTACCGGGCCAAAGGAAGAGCATATCGCCGTTGCCGAGCAACTTGTCTGCTCCGTTTTCATCGAGAACGACTCGGCTGTCTGTGCGGCTTGCAACTTGGAAGCTGATTCGAGCAGGCAGGTTGCTCTTGATCAGGCCTGTGATCACATCGACCGTTGGTTTCTGAGTAGCGAGGATCAAGTGAATTCCGACGGCTCGACTTTTTTGAGCCAACCGAATGATATGGGCCTCGACTTCTTTTCCTGAGGTCATCATCAAGTCGGCCATTTCGTCGGCAACAATCACGATAAAAGGCAAGTGATCTGGGATCAGTTCCGCTTCTTCGTCGTTCTCGGGTTTAAGCCGTTCGTGCAACTCTTCACGCCCGAGTTGGTTGTAGCTGGTGATATGCCGAACACCTGCGCGAGCAAGCAGCGAATAACGCTCCTCCATCTTATCGACAGCCCATGCGAGGATCGCTTCGGCTTTTCGCATGTCGGTGACGACCGGGTGCATGAGATGGGGCAAGCGACCGTAGCCGCTCAGTTCGACCATCTTCGGGTCGATCATCAGCATTCGCACTTCATCCGGACGCCGCGCCATCAGGATCGAGCAGATGATCGAGTTGAGGCAGACCGACTTACCGGTTCCTGTGCGCCCGGCGATCAACAAGTGAGGGAGGCTAGCGAGATCCACCGCTAATGGCTTCCCGGAAACATCCTTTCCGAGGAACAGCGGGATCTTCATCTTCTTGACTTGGCTAGCCCCTTCTTCGATGACCTCGCGCATGCGGACCACTTGTCGCCGTTCGTTCGGAACTTCGATGCCGACCGTATTTTTTCCAGGAATCGGCGCGACGATTCGGACGCTTGGGACTCGCAATGCAATGGCCAAGTCATCGGCCAACCCCGTGATCTTCGACAATCGAAGACCTGCCTCTAACTCGATTTCGTATTGAGCGATAACAGGCCCGGTTTCGATCTCTACAACTCGGATATTGAAACCGAAATTGTGGAACGTTTGTTCGAGAATACGGGCCTTGCGCCGGACCTCGTCGGCTTGTTCATCGTAGGAGAAGTCATCTCCTTCAGTCAATAGTTCAACGCTGGGCAAGACATATTCTTCGCTCCCCTCGGGAAGTCGAGTGTCATCGAGTTCATTGTACAACTCTTCTTTTTCCTCATCCGAAGCCGTCCGCTCAGCACCTCGCGATTTCTTGCTGTGAATCTTCGGACTGTTCTCCGCAGCGTCGTGTGCATCATCGGAGCGAATCAGCGTCGAGGTGCCCGCAACTCGTCCTACGGCCGGAGCGTCTTCATCTTCGTCTTCTTCCTCATAATCCGGATCTTCATCCGCTTCAGAGTCATCGCCCGACTCCTCATCGATCTCGTCGGTTTCGTACTCTTCTTCCTCGTATTCCTCTTCCTCGTATTCCGTTTCCGCATCCGAATCGGCAACACTGGAGTTAGCCTTAGGGGTGATCAGATCGGTACGGCTGATGGGTTTCGCCTGACCCACCAAATCGGATGACGAGAACGATGCCTTGTTGCGGCGACCGATCCGAATTGCGGGTCCTTCGGTATTTTCGTCGCTGGCTTCCTCCGCAGTGGTGGTCTCGGCGGCATTCTTCGAGTTTGTTGGAGCATTCGCACTCTGAGGTTTACCCGCAGAGAAGGGAACACGAGGTTCTCCGAATCTCGCGATGGCTTCTCTTTCCAGGGCCGAGCCTGTGCCCCCTGCGTTCGTACTGAGTGTCAGCGAAGCGGGTAGATCGGAGCGTGCAGGCGAGAAGGTGCCCGAGGCCATCTCTTTCCTCCAAGGCAAACGAAATCTCGGCACTCCGATTTGTTTCATTGCCAAGATGCCACCGGTGGCCGCGTAACCGAAATACCGGAGCACAGCGTATTCAGTGCTCAACAAAACCCCGCAAAACAGCGCCACGAAAACCGCGATGACTCCACCCGCATGTGCCAAGTGCTGATCCATCCAGAGATTGACCAACGTGCCCAGGTAACCCCCACCCCCGATAGGAACGGGTATGGGAGGATGAATTCCGAATCGCCCCGGGATAGTGCAGATCGCGATGAGCACGAGCGTCCACCCCAAACTGCGGCCAAGCGGAGAGGCCCAGGGCTTGTGGCGAAAACAGACTAGACCAGCAATTCCAATCAGGAACGCGATGAGGAAAGCGCCAATGCCGGTGGCCTGCAGCAAAGTTCTGGACAACACCGCGCCCACAACACCGCACGCATTTTGGATCTTCGCGTTGACTGGATAGGCCGTTGGGGAATACCAAACAACAGGACTCCCTTGTGCCGGAGTCCCGAAAACCCCCGACAAATCATCGGCCGGGTCGTAGGTCAGCAGGGACAACCACAGCAAAACAGCGGTGCCAAACAGGAATATGCCGAGGATATCCCATCGAACAAACAGACGCGATTCTCCGGCTGGCGACTCCAAACCCATCGATGCAACACCGCTTGTTGGCAGAAGATCCATTAGCACCTATCAAGCACAATGCCTCAACTCTTTTTTAACGGCGGTGCGATGGGAATACTTTCGCGATTACGATTGCTTCGTAGATCCTTTCCGCCGGCATGAACGCAGAGAAGTCATAATCGGCACAAGGCGATCGATTGCGATTCCGGCGCAATACATTATTCTGCTGATATGGATCTTTCGCATCGTAGAGAATTGGTTGGTCGCGACTCCTTTATCGCTCCAAATGCAACCGTCCGCGGTGATGTTGCGATCGGTGAGCGATCCACGATCCTTTTCGGTGCCGTAATCCGAGGGGATATCGAGCGTATCGAGATCGGTGATTGCACCAACATCCAGGACTTGGCTTGTTTGCATGCCGATCCCGGCTATCCATGCCGAATCGGTGATCGCGTCACGGTCGGACACGGTGCGATTGTTCACGGCGCGACCGTGGAATCTGACTGCTTGATCGGAATTCGAGCTACGATTCTTAATGGAGCTGTGATCGGTCGAACGGGAACATGCCATGATCGAGCGTGGCTGGCAACATTACGTAGAAAAAGGCCAACAATACATGGCGCAAATTCAGTTGGAGCAATCGCGTGAAAAGACCTGATCGCATGGCTGCGCCAACACTGCTACCCGGGCAAACCGAATACGAGTTTGGAATTCCGATCCCCGGTCTCATTGTTCCCGCTGAATCATGGGCGAAGACCGCGATTCGTCGATTACCCGAAAGCGGTCCCATCGATTGGTCGACGGTTTTTGGTCGCTCTGCTCACCTGTGTTTGGACATCGGGTGCGGCAATGGTCGCTTCACACTCGCCTCGGCGGTCGAACGCCCCGAATGGAACCATGTCGCGATCGATTCGTTGCCCGCTGTGATCCGTTACGCAACTCGAAGGGCCAATCAACGAGGTCTCAGCCATACGCGATTTATTGCGATCGATGGATGGCGGTTGCTGCACGATTACTCGAGCGATCAGTCGTGGGATGAGATCCATATTTATCATCCGCAACCCTACGCGGATCCGCGCAAGGCGAGCCTGAGGATGCTCAATCCCGAATTTCTGCTTTTGATGCATCAGAAGCTTCGCGATGGCGGAAAGATCTTCGTACAAACCGACCGCAAGGCCTATTGGGACTACATTCAATCAACCATGCCTAAGATATTTGACTGGCAACGCGTCGATGGTCATTGGATCGACGGACCTCAGTTCCGTTCACGCCGCGAGATTTTGGCGATGAAGCAAGGGCTCAAAATTTTCCGAGGTGCTGCTCTACGCCGAAGCGATTGGAATGACGAGGAGCTCGCAACCTGTATCTCCGAGTTGCCGCAGCCTCGATTCAAAGTCCATTAGCTGTCTCGCTCACCCTGCGTTAACCGGTGCATGTCGTAAATGAGTTGGATATCGCAACCCCGCTGCTCCACATTGCGTCGAGCAAACATCCGCTGCTGAGTACTCACCATAACCTCGGGGGGGAGGCTGGCGATTTGGCCGAACAAGCGAGCGTAATTCACATAGCTCGGAACATTGCTCGTCACGAACCCGTACATCATGCTGCATACCCCGATCACCTTACCGGTGAAGATTCCGGTATTGATCGCAGTCTTGGAATAATCCCCCATGATGCAGCCAAGGAATTGCATATTGGTCGCCGCTCTTCCGAATGGATATTCCATATTCACGGTTCCATAGGTGTTTTTCAAGTCGCTGTTGCATGTCCCGGCGCCGAGATTGATCCAACTACCAAGATAACTGTGGCCGAGGAATCCATGATGCTGCTTGTTCGAATAAGGTTCCACGATGGAGGCTTCCACCTCACCACCGATTTTGGTTGTGTGCCCCAATGAGACGGCATCCTTGATCGCAGAGTGCTCGAGGATTTTTGATTTTGGCCCGATATAAATGGGACCTCTCAGCAGCGTGTAGGGGCCAACCTGCGCCCCCGGCTCGATCACGATCGGTCCTTTGCTCGTATCGGTAAGTGTGTACTGCCCGATCGACGCGCTGGCGGCAAGGAACACCCCATCTTCGCGCTGCTTGAGGCTTTCGTTTTGAAGCCCTTGCTCAATTCGCCATGCCAGGTTCTCAGCAATCGCCTCCATATTGGTCGCGACCACTTCATGCGGGGCCTGGAAACTGGTCAGGGGGGCTTGCGCCGAAATATCGGTGTAGGTGGATGCTCCCTCGAGCCACTCGCCGACATCCTCCAGACTCCACGCTGCTAATTGTCGCAGAGTGCATGTCGGTCGCAC
This sequence comes from uncultured Pirellula sp., assembly GCA_964464255.1. Lineage (GTDB taxonomy): Bacteria > Planctomycetota > Planctomycetia > Pirellulales > Pirellulaceae > JBKCUI01. The sequence continues at coordinate 7,065 of CAYXFO010000031.1, read as the reverse complement.
CACGGCCACGATCTGACCACGATCGAGCACGATCGATGTTCCAACATGATGGTCATCGGCCAAAGCAACCAAACGTTCGAGGCTCCGGTAGTTCGATCGCGTAGGAGCGATACGCGCGCTGATCATCAGGTTCGGTGCCGATTCGCCCCGATCCACGGGGACCTGGTCCATCGTCTTTAGGTCTGCAAAATCAACTCGCTGAATCGATTGCAGATACGATCGAACCTTTCCGTACCGATCCTCTGCAAGATCCCGGATCAAGTCCAAGAGGCGAAAACTTGCACACTGAATCGTGCATGCAAGTCGCGCATGCGTGATGGGCGCTAATCGATCACAATGCGGATCTTCGATGACGACAATACTCATCTTCCGGAACCTTCTGTCTGAAAGGGATGCTTCATGCCGCCTTGGCTGGTGGTTCCTCGGTCTCGGATATCTTGAGCTTAGATGCTTGCTGCTCTTTCTTTTTCCGTTTCCGCTTTCGGAAATCGAGAATCTGCAGTTTCTTCTTCTGCTCGGTCCGAACCTGTTTCACATGGGCGACCAGCAACTTATGCAAACCGTCTCGCCGCTTCAATACGAGCGACATCAGCGATCGAATCGCGAGGTAAACAGCTATCAGAAACAATAGGATCGCCACAAAACCTTCGTCGCCTGTTGCTAAGCCGCACGCTGCTGATCCTTGGGACTCGTCTGGGTCAGAAGCACTCGAATCCGTTCAAATTCCTCGATACTGGTGAAGTGGATCGTGATCCGTCCTCGACCGCGGCTCGATTGGCTGATATCCACTTTTGTTCCAAGTGCGATTTTCAGATCGCGTTCCAAAGAGGCCAATTGATCGCTCTTGCTCGGTCGACGCCTTGGCATCGCTTTGAGAAAGCCGTCTTCGGTCGCTGCGGCTTCTGCGACCGCTTCCGCAACGCGAGCTTCCGTCTCGCGCACACTCCAACCCTCTTCGCGAATCAATCGCATCGTTTCGACTTGTTCCTTCACACTCCCGAGGCTCAAAAGAGCCTTCGCATGCCCGGCGGTGATCTCCTCGCGCTGAATCGCCTCGGTGACTGCTTCGGGCAACTCGAGCAATCGCATCATGTTGGCGATGGTGCTCCGGTCGATCTTCAACCGCCGAGCCAAATCATCCTGCGTGCATTCATGTTCCGACAAATATCGTTTGAACGACATTGCCTTTTCAATCGCATTCAAATCCTTGCGCTGAAGATTCTCGATGATCGCTAGCTCGGCGACCATCCGGTCGTCTGCTTCACGGACCTCGGCACGTATCTTTGCAATTCCAGCCCGAATGGTGGCTCGCAGACGGCGTTCGCCACTGATCAGTTGGTACCGCTCACCCATCTTGCGCACCAGGATCGGTTGCAACTGCTGATGTTCCTTGATACTCGATGCCAGCGAGTCCAATTCGGCATCGCTGAAATGCCTTCGAGGTTGGAACGGGTTCGGGTCAATCAACCCGGTTGCTATTTCCAGGGTACTGGTCGAGAGGGTGACATCTCCGGAATCAACGTTCGCTGGAACAGTGATGGGCCGGTTTGTCGATCCGAGTCGGCTGCCTTCTCCATGCGCATCGGCTGCTAGGCTCCGAATGGTTTGCTTGCGGTCATTAGGATCGACCCCGGGCCCATGCAGAGTGCTAGCATTCACGTCTTGCTGAGAGGGGTCCTCGTTGGGGGTACCGAGCAGGGCGGCGAGTCCGCGTCCGAGTCGTCGATCTTTAGTCACGATTCATAACCTCCATGCAAAGTTCAATGTATGCACGTGCTCCGCGCGATCGGGGAGCGTAGTTCAAAACGCACTCCCCATGGCTTGGCGATTCGCAGATCGCGATGTCGCGCGGGACTACCGTATCAAAAACGATGTCTCCAAAGAAATCCCGAACTTCCTGGTCAACTTCGTGCGTCAGTTCAAATCTCGGATCGACCATCGTGAGCAAAATGCCGCCGAAACTAAGCTTTCCAGGCTGTGATTGCATTACGTCACGAATGACGTGAATCATTTGGGTGAGTCCTTCCATGGCGAAATATTCGCATTGGATTGGCATAAGAACTTCGCTGCTCGAGGCCAGGGCGGCTTGGGTCAATTCCCCGAGAGAGGGTGGGCAATCGATGAAGACCGCATCGTAACCACCCATGCCAGCATCGAGATGTTGCTTGAGGAGTGCCCGCCGAGAGATCGCTCCCTTCTCGAGCTGATCGACATCTTGAAAGGATCGGCAACCGGGCATGACCTGCAGATGGGAGTTGGAGGTGGGGAGCAAACTGTCACGAACGGGTGTATCCACAAGGAGCGGGTGACGTGCTGCGGGAGTCAAACCCAGACCTGTGGTCGCGTTGCATTGGGGATCGAGATCCACCAGGAGAGTCCGTTGTCCCCCCATGGCAAATCCCCAGGCTAGGTTGACGGCCGTTGTCGTTTTTCCGACTCCACCTTTTTGATTTGCAACGCAGAAGATTCTAGCCATCGAGTTTTCGCGAGTGCGAGTGGTTCAAGCTTGGAGCGGTCAACCTACGAACCGTCGGACCATAGAAGAAAATCGACTGGGAGGAAAATAGCAGTTCCACGATTCACGGGGTTTTTTCCGTGTCAATAGCAATATCCCTGGTCATTTGTGGGTTCGGTTAGCTTTGGTACAATGCACACTCTGTTTTTGGAGCCTCGCCGGTGGGGTGGGCTCCTGCAAAGACCTCCTGCCTTGGATCCGCCATGAGTCGATTCTGGTCCGTTGAAGTGCGTTTTGTTACTCTGCTCGGAGTATTCGGAGCCCTAGTTTTTAGCTCGCCTGCCCTGGGTGCAGGTGGCGAACCGTCGGGAGTTTCGACTGCCAAGGAAGCCACTGCCAAGCAAAACGCAACGCAGTGGCCGCATTGGCGGGGGCCTCAACAAAACGGCCAAACGGTTGAAACAGGCTTACCTACCGACCTGTCGCTCGATGGCGGGAATCTTCGATGGCGGAAACCCGAGTACGCGACTCGGTCGACCCCTGTCGTGATGAACGGCCGAGTCTACATCGTCTGCCGAGCGGCTCCCGAAACCAAGCAAGAAGGGGAGAAAACGGTTTGTCTGGACGCAGAAAGTGGCAACCTGATCTGGGAGAGCGTTCACAACATCTACTTGTCCGATTCTCCGGCGGAGCGTGTGGGATGGGCCAGTGTCATCGGCGATCCCGAGTCCGATCGCGTGTATGTCTTGGGGTTGGGTTGTACTTTTCAGTGCTTGGAGGGGAAGACGGGCAAAGTGGTATGGGAGCATTCGATGCTCGAAGAGTATGGGATGCTTTCGACCTACGGCGGGCGAACGAATTTCCCCACGCTGTTTGAAGACATGGTCATTGTCAGCGGCGTGATGACCGGTTGGGATCAGACCGCGGTTCCAGGCCATCGTTTTGTGGCCATGGACAAGAACACAGGTGCTGCAGTTTGGCTTGCCAGCACACGTGTTCGTCCGGAGGACACCACCTACAGCACCCCGGTCTACACGGTCCTAAACGGGCAGGCAGCCATGGTCTTTGGAGCGGCTGATGGCGCGGTCTACGCCTTGCAACCGCGAACTGGCAAGGTGATATGGAAGTATCAGGCATCGCCTCGCGGCATGAATGTCGCGCCGTTGGTTGACAACGGAATCGTTTACATGGGGCATGGGGAACAGAACGAAACCGACCGAACTGTGCTCGGAGCCGCTTTCGCTTTCGATGGAAATACGTCGGGAGATATTGCGGAGGACAAGCTGCTGTGGAAGATCCCGAAGCGTACGGTCAGTCGAACTTCTCCGGTTCGCGTTGGCAATCGCATCTTCTACATCGATGATGGTGCAGCCCTCTTCGGTGTCAACGCTCAAACCGGTGCCGTGGAGATGGAAAAGAAGCTCGGTCGAATCATGTTTGGCTCCCCCGTTGTGGCCGAAGGCAAGCTCTACGTCGCCGAAAACACCGGAAGACTTTGGGTGCTTGAGCCAACGCAAGATGAGTTGAAAGTCGTCTCGCAACTAAAGCTAAACGACCGAAGCGAGATCTTCGGATCGATCGCTGTTGCCAATGGTCGGATTTATGTTCCGACGAGCCAAGCGCTCTACTGCTTTGGTGCGGCGGACAGAAAGACAGATCCCAATCTGCAACTGCCCCCAGTCCCCGAAGAGCCCGCACTCACGGACAAAGAGATCGCACACATTCAGGTCTGCCCCGTTGAACTACTGTTGCAACCAGGCCAACGAGCAAAGCTACAAGTTCGGGGCTACAACAAAATCGGTCAGTATGTTCGATTGGTCACCGAAGCAAGTGTCACCGCCGATGGTGGTGGACTGATCAATGATGAACATGTATTCACCGCCCCTGATACAGCAGTTGGTTCGGCAGTGATGTTGCAAGCGACGTTCGGTGAACTCAAGAGCACAGCGCGTGCGCGAGTCATTCCACCGTTGCCATGGCAATTCGATTTCGAAGACAAGAAGGTTCCTGTTCAATGGATCGGTATGGCATACCGACATCAACCGATCGAACTACCCACGAGTGGTCAAGGACTCGTCAAGATCAGCACTATTCCGCGTGGAACCCGTAGCCAAGGCTTCATCGGTCTACCCAAGATGCATGACTATACGGTTCAAGCCGAAGTGTATGCACTCGACACCAAGAACAATGTCCCCACCAACAAGCTTCCCGATATGGGAGTTGTCAATCAACGTTACACTCTCGCGCTCGAGGGTGCTCAACGTCTTCAAATTCGATCTTGGGTATCGCTGCTCGAACAACGATTCGCCGTGACCATTCCATTCGAGTGGCAAGCCAAGACGTGGTATGTTCTGAAGTTCCGAAGTGAAACCCAGCAAGGCAAAACCATCCTGCGAGGCAAAGTCTGGAAGAAGGGTGAGCCAGAACCCGAAGCATGGACCATCGAAGGCGAGGACCTGACACCGAATGTTCAAGGCTCCCCGGGCCTCTTCGGAAACTCCACCGATGCTGAGTTCTACGTGGACAACGTAACCGTTTCACCCAATCAGTGAGTCATCGAGGTGCGGATGTCTAGCCCGGATAAACTTCTCTACATCGAAACCGTCGGCTGTCAGATGAACGTGCTCGACAGCGAGATGATCGTGGCTGCGCTTCGCAAGCAGGGTTACGCCCTGACATCCGATCCCGAACAGGCGGATGCGATCTTGTTCAATACCTGCTCCGTTCGAGAGCATGCAGAAGAGAAAGCCTACAACAACTTATTGCGGCTCAAGCAGCTGAAACTTGCCAAGCCTGAAAAAGTCATCGGCGTGATGGGATGCATGGCTCAAAAAGATCAGCAACGAATCTTTGATCGAGTCGGCTTCGTAGATCTGGTGGTTGGCCCTGGGCAATTGCATCGCATTCCCGAAATGATCGAAAAGGCTCGGCAGGGAGAACGCCATCAACTGGCGGTCAGCTTGTCGCGCCGAGATGGAAATACCGAAGACATCAAGCGATCCCACGAAACATACGACCCACTGCGCGATCCCCAGATGCGTCCGACTCCGTTCCAAGCCTATCTGCGGATCCAAATCGGCTGCGATAAGTTTTGCACATACTGCATCGTGCCGATGACTCGTGGTCCGGAACAAGGGCGTCATCCGGAAGAGATTGTGGCTGAAGCAAAGGAGTTGGCTCGACAGGGTGCAAAAGAAATAACGCTGCTCGGTCAGACCGTGAATTCGTATCGCTGGGTCGAGGGGGATCGAACGACACGTTTGGCAGATCTTCTCGAGATGCTGCACCCGATCGAGGGGATTGAACGTATCAAGTTTGTAACGAATTATCCGAAGGATATGACTCGCGAGTTGCTGGAAACGGTGCGAGATCTTCCGAAGTGTTCGCCGTATCTGCATGTTCCAGCCCAAAGTGGTAGCGACACGATCTTGAAGCGGATGAAGCGCGGGTACACGACCGCGGATTACTACGCGATGATGGATCGGATCGGGGAGATCCTTCCCGATGCGGCGGTTTCGAGCGATTTCATTGTGGGATTCTGCGGGGAGACGGAAGAAGAGTTCCAGATGACGGTCGAGATGGTGCGACGCTGCCGGTTTAAAAACAGTTTCATCTTCCAGTACAGCGTTCGCCCTGGGACGAAGGGTGCGGAACTGTATGCTGACGATATTCCGAGCGACGTTAAGCACCGTAGGAATCTGGATTTGCTGGAGGTGCAAAATGGGATTTCGTTGGAGGACAACCTCCGTTTCCTGGGTCGTTCGGTAGAGGTTTTGGTCGAAGGGCCGAGCAAGTGGTCACAACGCAAAGGGCAGACAGGTGAACTGCGGCAGATGACCGGTCGGACCCGATGCGATCGGATTGTGGTCTGGGATGGAAACATGCGTCAGACGGGAGAATTGCTAAACGTACGGATCACCGACGCGTATGCCTTCACGATGATGGGGATGGTTGAGACGGTCGAGCTTGCTCCGGATCTTGTTCAGTTAGCAACCTGAGCCCCACCCACTCGGGCTTCGTCGTATGGAGACTCGGCCCCCGGTGCTTGATCACTTCCATTCGTAAACTTGGATCGAGCTCGCTATCTGTCTTTGACGGCGGAAGGTCACCTGCAGGATCGTTAGAATCTGCGTAGATGTCAAAGCCTTTCTACTGAAACTCGCGCATTGCTCTAAATTACGCGAACGATCCATTTTTTCTGTTTCATTCTTTTTAACCAGTCGATTTATGTCGCCTGTTGGGAATTGGTTTCCCGATACGCCGAGTCTATCGCAGTGTGAGGCTGTTGCTCTGGTCTCGTCAAGAACGCCCTCGAAGTGATTCGAGGGGACGAGTCGCCCCTTGAGTGAAAGCTTCGCTGGCCGTCAGCCGCAACTGAACGGACAGCGAGGCCCAAGCACGAGGGCGTCCAGGGACGAGATTGACCTGAGCAATTTGTTGGCGGCCGGAATGCCGTCGAGAGACTTTACGTAATCGGGACTTAGTCCAAACAAGCGACAACGGAGTGACGAGCAGCAGAGCGTCGCCTCGTTCGATACTAGTGTCCTGCGTGGTACTGCAAACGTCCTAGGGAGAATGGAACAATGAGAAAGCTTTTGGCTCTGCCAGCT
>CAYXFO010000030.1:0-19815 GCA_964464255.1 uncultured Pirellula sp. | reverse complement strand
TACGCCCGGAAGGATTCGAACCTTCAACCCTCGGTTCCGAAGACCGATGCGCTATCCAATTGCGCCACGGACGCGTTTTCCAAATCGACCCCTATTGTAAGGAGCAAACCGATTTGGTTGAAGGGGGAGGAACACGGGAAGCTACTTCCCTCCCTCCGTCGATTTCAGGCCTGTTTTTATACGAAAAACCTCTCGATTCCTCGCCTTGAGCAACGATCCGTCCGATCCCATCGATCCGTCCGATCCGTCCGATCGGGCCAGGGATGGTCGGTACCTATCACCGCATCGAAACCCCCCAGCGAGAATTAACAAATCACTGCACCGAAGTTGGGTATCGACATCGCCCAAAATAAGCATCACCTGTCGCCTTCAGTTGACAGAGATGAAGCGTATAAAACCGTTTTGTAATCTTCGCGTTGGGTTGCAATGCGATTGTGGAAGATTTGTGGTTTATTCCTCGTTGAGATGCCTTGTCGAATCTGTTAGGTTTCCGGAACGACATGATCGGTTCTTGATCTTTTTTCCTTTCCAAGGGACTGCACACGATGTCGACTGCACTGACAGATGATCTACCGACCCACGATCGACCTTCGAGCGGTTTTCCAACGCGGGACTTATTGAGCGGGCTGATCGTCTTTCTGGTTGCGCTGCCGCTGTGTCTGGGAATCGCGCTGGCTTCGAATGCACCGCTTGTGTCCGGCATCATCTCGGGAGTGATCGGCGGGATTTTGTTCGGTTGGATGAGCGGATCGCGCACCAGTGTCAGCGGGCCTGCTGCTGGTCTGACCGCGATTGTCGCCGCTCAGATTACCAGCCTCGGCGCTTTCGAGACATTCCTGCTAGCGGTTATTCTGGCGGGCATCATTCAAATCTCACTCGGTTTATTGCGTGCAGGGGGGCTGGCAGCCTTTTTCCCATCGAGCGTCATTCAAGGTCTGCTCGCAGCGATCGGCGTCATCCTCATCCTCAAGCAACTGCCTCACATTCTCGGCCATGATACTGACCCTGAAGGTGAAATGGCGTTTGATCAACCGGACCATGAGAATACGTTTTCCGAGTTGACGAAATTGCTCTACGGCGAGGTTCATCAAGGGGCAATCGTCGTGGGTGCAATCTCGCTCCTGTTGCTCTTTGCGTGGGATCGTTTTCCCAAACTCAAAAAAGGTTTTCTCCCAGCACCTCTGGTTGTGTTTTCCTAGGTATCGCGATCAAAGCTCTCTTCGATCGCGTGGGAGGGGATTGGCAGATTCTTAGCTCGCACTTAGTGCAAGTCCCGGTCGCAAAAGATTGGTCGGAATTGACCTCCTTCTTTTTGTTCCCGGATTGGACTCAAATCGCGAGGCCGGCGGTTTGGATTGCGGGAGTGACGGTGTGTGTGGTGGCAACCCTGGAGACCTTGCTCAATCTCGAAGCGGTCGACAAACTCGATCCTCAGCAGCGCAATTCACCGCCGAACCAGGAGTTGATCGCACAGGGATGCGGCAACATTCTTTGCGGCTTGCTAGGTGGAATACCGATCACCTCCGTGATCGTGCGCAGTTCGGTGAACATCAATTCAGGAGCAAAAACCAAGCTGTCTGCCATCTTTCATGGCGTGCTGTTGGCGCTATGCGTGGTCTTGATTCCGTCCTGGCTGAATTTGATCCCGCTGGCAGGCCTGGCCGCGATCCTGCTCCATACCGGCACGAAACTGGTTCATCCCAAGCTACTCATGCGCATGTGGAAGGACGGACCGTATCAGTTTATTCCCTTCATTGCAACTCTTTTGGGAATCGTCTTCACCGATTTAATCATCGGGGTTGGGATCGGACTAGCGATTAGTCTCGCATTCATTCTGGCGAGCAACATTCGCAGACCGGTGGATCAAGTGGTCGAGTCCCGCTTGGGTGAAGCGATCAACCACATCCAATTGCCACAACAAGTGAGTTTCTTGAATCGAGCCGCCCTGCAACGCGTACTCGACAAGACCCCCAAGGACACACACCTTCTCATTGATGCCTCGATCTCAGGCTTCATCGACCCCGATATCCTGGCGTTGATCCGCGATTACCAGCAAGTGACCGGCCCTGTTCGCGGGGTGAAGGTTAGCACCAAGGGCTTTCAATCCCGATTGGGTATCGAAGACAAGATCCTATATCATGAGTATTCCACTCGCGAACTTCAGCAACGACTGAGTCCTGCGGACGTTCTGGCTTGGATGAAGGCTGGGAATGAGCGATTCCGCAGCGGCAAGCGTTTGCAGCGAGATCTTACGTTTCAAATCAATGCCACCACAACCGGTCAGTACCCGTTGGCAGTGATCTTGGGTTGTATCGATTCGCGAGCACCCGCCGAGATGGTCTTCGACGTGGGGCTCGGTGAATTGTTCAGCACTCGGATCGCCGGTAACGTCGTTCGAGAGAAGGTTCTCGGCAGCCTCGAATACGCGTGCGCAGTGGCGGGAGCTAAGCTGATACTGGTCATGGGTCACACGCGATGCGGTGCGGTGCAAACGGCGGTACAATTGGCAGGTCGCGATGAACTCCGCGAAGCGGTACGAATCGGTCGCTCCAGAACTTCGAATCGTCCTGCTGAAGTTATCGCGCAATCTCCTTGCGACAGACCTAGCAAAGCGAGCGCTTCGAGGATTAGCTGGTTTTGCGAAGGCACTCAAGTTCAAGTTTGGCGACATTGAAGTCGGCCTCGATTTGCGGGAGCAATCAGTGCCAGCCACCTCCTCTCCTCCGCGTCGTGCCACGATCGGTCTCTTTCAAATGCTAGCCGAGATGCGCAAGCATCCGGATGGGATCGCACTGAACCTTGCGATGTTTGCTGCAGCTCAACCCGGCAGCTCGCGCTAGCTAGCGCTGCTTGGTTTGGCAAAAGATGGCGGGCAAAAAATGGCAGGGCAAAAAGATTTTTTGGGAGATCGTGTGATGGAACCACTGATGAACACTTATGCGACACTGATCGAGAGAATCTAGGTAGGAAATCTAAACACATAGGTGCACCTAAGTTGGAAAAGGCCACCGTGCGGTTCGCCTGCGTGGAGCCTTGATCGCAACCAGATCGGGAGGCCAAACGCTGCGCCGCCACCGCGTGGCTTGTCCACGTTGGGCATAGAGCCCTCGTCGGATGCGAGTGGGTCAAGCCAAGAGTTCGGGGATGACGCGGGCGGGTTCGACGCCGGTGAGTCGCAGATCGAGGCCTTGGTTCTTGAATGTGAATCGTTCGTGATCGATCCCCAGCAAGTGCAGGATCGTGGCATGGAAGTCCCGGATGTGGACCGGGTCCTTCACAATGTTGTACGAGAAGTCGTCGGTCTCGCCATAGATCGCTCCCCCTTTGACGCCGCCTCCTGCCATCCACATCGTGAAGCAACGGGGGTGGTGATCGCGACCGTAGTTGTCTTTCGATAACCCGCCTTGCGAGTAAATGGTTCGGCCGAACTCTCCACCCCAAATGATCAGTGTCGAATCGAGGAGTCCGCGTTGCTTGAGATCATTGATCAAGCCATACGTAGGTCGGTCGACATCTTTGCATTGCGAAGGAAGCCGCGACGAGACGTTTCCGTGGTGATCCCAGTTGTTGAGATAGATTTGCACGAAGCGGACATCGCGCTCGACCATCCGACGCGCGAGGAGCACCGAGTTGGCGAAAGAGCCCGGTTTGGTCACTTCAGGGCCATAGAGATCGATGGTGCTCTGCGGTTCGTCAGAAATATTGGTCAACGCAGGGACGCTCGCTTGCATGCGGAACGCGAGTTCGAATTGCTGGATACGTGTGTGGATCTCCGGGTCGCCAACGGCTCGAAAGTTCATCTCGTTGAGGGTCTTGATTCCATCGAGCGTCTTGCGCCGCAAATCTGCCGAAACGCCGTTCGGATTATTGATGTAGAGAATTGGGTCGCCCGCTGAGCGGAAACTGCAACCGGCATGCTCGCCGGGCAAGCAACCCGACGACCAGAGCCTTGCCGAGATGGCTTGGATCTGTTCGGTGTTGGTCGGCTGAGCGACCAAGACTACAAACGTAGGAAGGTTGCTGTTCATCGATCCCAGGCCATACGATAGCCATGAACCGATGCATGGGCGGCCGGTGACCATGTTTCCGGTCTGCATGAGGGTGATGGCTGGCTCATGGTTGATCGCTTCGGTGTGCATCGATCGAATGAAGCACATGTCGTCGACGACTTTCGCGGTCTCAGGGAGCAGTTCCGAGATCCACATCCCGGACTGGCCGTGCTGAGCGAATTGGTATTTTGAAGGGGCGATGGGAAAGCGGGCTTGGCCGCTGGTCATGGTGGTCAATCGCTGTCCGTTGCGGATCGACTCGGGCAGATCCTTGTCGTACCAATCGTTCATCTGCGGCTTGTAATCGAACAAGTCCATCTGCGAAGGGCCACCGACCATGTGCAGATAAATCACCCGCTTGGCTTTGGGAGCAAAGTGTGGCAAGGTGCCCAGTCCGCTGGCAGGCACGTCGTCGGCCGCATGGGTAAGGGGAACACCGAGCGCCGCGAGGGCGGCAGCACCTAGCGCGTTGCCTCCCTTGCGGAAGAATTGTCGCCGGGTTTCGTTGCGAACATATTCCTCGAACAGCGGGTGGATCGATGGATCACGCATTGGGAATCGACTCATTTGGTCAGTACCTCATCCAGGTTCATCAACATGTTCACAGTCATCGTCCATGCGGCCAGCTCGGCGGGATCGAGTTGATCGGACGACCGCGTTGCACCCATGGCTAAGAGTTCTTTTGCGGCATCGCCGTTTCCTCGGAAGCCGGCAAGTAGTTCGTTCAAACTCGCCTGCACCACACCCAACTCTTCACCGCGGAATGGTCGCCCCAGCAGTTTGAGCGCGATCGATTGCATGCGAGCCACTGAGTCGTTGGCATCGGGATGTTGAGCGAGGGTCTTTTCAGCGAGGATTCGAGCCGCCTCGACAAACTGCACATCGTTCAGAGTGGTCAGCGCTTGAAGGGGCGTATTGGTTCGTTCGCGTTTGATAATACAAACCTCGCGAGCCGTGGCATTGAACACTTCCATGTTCGGTGGCGGAGCGGCTCGTTTGAGGAACGTGTAAAGGCTGCGGCGGTAGAGACCTTCACCGGTATCCTGAACATACTTGCGCGTATTGCTCTCGGGCATTGCGACCGCTTCCCAGACACCCGACGGCTGATAGGGTTTGACGCTTGGGCCACCGATCTTGCTGACCAGCAGTCCGCTAGCCGCCAGCGCATGATCGCGGATCATTTCAGCATCCATACGGAATCGTGGACCGTGCGCGAGAAACTTGTTTGTCGGATCGAGGGCGAGTTTCTCCTGCGAGACACTGGCTGATTGTCGGTAGGTGGAACTGGTGACCATCGAGCGGAAAAAGTTCTTGATGTTCCAACCATCTTCACGGAAGGAGACAGCAAGATAATCAAGCAGTTCAGGATGGGTCGGCAGCAACCCCGTTGTTCCGAAATCTCCCGAGGAAGCCACGAGACCCGTACCGAAGATCTCTTGCCAAAATCGATTGACGTTCGCTCGTGCCGTGAGCGGATGTTCCTCTCGCAGCAGCCACTGCGCCAGACCGAGTCGGTTTTTGGGTAGCTCGGGAGGCATAGGAGGAAGGATCTTAGGAGTATCGGGTTGGACCTCGTCGGCGCGTTTGTCGTATTCACCTCGCATCAAGATATAGGCTTTAGGCGTATCGGGGTTCTCATTCATCACATGAGCCACCGTCCCGCGTTGGAGAATCTGTTTCTTTTCTTCGGTGAGGGCATCGCGCTGGGCGACAAGACGTTGGTAATCGGCGTCATAGGTCTTGAGGAACCACTGGTAGAGTTCCTCGGTCTCCTCGGCACTGCGATCCCGTTTGCCGACAAGGTATTGGCGGCGAGGGATCCCTGCGATGCCTTGTGCTTCTTCTGCAGTCAAGACTCGACGATAGATGCGGATATCTTGCACTTTGGCATCCGTCGCAGGGGACTGAACTTGGCGACGTCCGATACGCAATGGCACGGAGGTGCGAATGGTATCGACCAAGTTGTTGCTAATGATGTTGGTCGCTTGTTCGGTACCATCGACGAAGATTTTGACCCCTTCGGCTTTGCCCGAGCCATCATAGGAGATCGCGATATGTTGCCAACGGGAAGCGGTCAGTCGAGCGCGAGAGAGTACCTTGATAGCGTTCCCGGGCCATTTGGAAACCAGGTGCGTTCCAATCGATCCGTTCTCCATCCAAATGTCCCACCCGCGAGCAGCTTCCTCTTCATTCATGCGTGCGATGAGCGACCCACCTTTGTTGTCATTACCAGGTTTGACCCAGAGCGCGACACTGAAGGCTTGATCCTTTTCCAAATCCCCTACGGGAAGCGTAGGAAAGAGGTCGGCGGTGATGTGCCATGCCGCGTCACTGAGATGACCTGGGAACAAGACAGCATCGCGTTCTAGAGGAATCTGTCGATACTGGCCAGCTTGAATGAATGGGATGGTCTTCACATCGCTCGATCGCAGCGGGATGTGTGTCTCGAGTGCATCCTGGGCGGGTAACGATTGCGAAAGAATCTCGTCTCGCTTGGTCCCGTCGACGACAAATGCGTCGAAGCCGGGCTTTGCTTGTACGCGTCGGGTGTCGGCTTCTTGCTGAGTTTGGGCGATTAAGCCGTCGAGAGCGAAGAATCGTTCGCGGTCGGCTTCCAACGGGACAGCGATCACTGGGGGCGGATCCTTGATGTTTCCGTCCATGACCCGTTGGGTTGTATTATTGAAGAAGGCAGAGAACTGATAGAACTCGCGCTGGGTGATCGGATCGAACTTGTGATCGTGGCAGACAGCGCATCCAACGGTCAGACCCATCCAGACCTGTCCTGTCGTCTCAACGCGATCGCGGGCATAGAGGACGCGGTACTCCTCTTCGATGACTCCCCCTTCGTTGGTCGTGATGTTGCAGCGATGGAAACCACTTGCGATTCGTTGATCGAGGGTAGCATTGGGGAGCAGATCGCCCGCGAGTTGTTCGATCGTGAATTGATCGAAGGGAAGGTTTCGGTTGAAGGCTTTGACTACCCATTCGCGATAGGACCACATTTCGCGGTAGTTATCGAAGTGGATGCCATGCGTATCGGCGTAGCGCGCGTAGTCGAGCCAGTAGCGACCGCGATGCTCACCCCATTCTTGGCGAGACAAAAGTTCATCAACGTAATTCTCATAACGTTCCGGTGATGGGTCGGAGAGAACACGATCGATTTCTTGAGGGGTAGGTGGCAGACCGGTCAGGTCCAGACATACGCGTCGGATGAGGGATCGCAGGTCGGCTTCGGGGGATGGTTCCATGCCGCGTCGCTCGAGTTCGGCCAAGATAAATCGATCGATCGGATTGCGAACCCAGTTGGGATTGCGAACCTGCGGCAGCTCCGGCTTCACCGGAGCAATGAAAGCCCAGTGGCCTTGGTACTCGGCACCTTCGGCGATCCAAGTCTTGAGCAGATCCTTTTGTTGCTGGGTGAGGGACTTGTGCGATTCCGGTGGAGGCATGATCACGTCCGGATCGGTCGACGCTATTCGTTGCAGAATCGCGCTGGCCTCCGGTTGACCCGGAACAATCGCGCGTTTGTCGATTGCAGATTCCCGCACATCGAGCCGCAGGTCGGCAGCTCGTTTGTTGACATCGGGTCCGTGGCAAGCGAAGCAGTTCTCGCTCAGGATCGGTCGGATGTCTCGGTTGTATTGGACCATTCCGCCCGCGCGGACGAAGGCGCAATGACACGCGAGCAGAGTTAAGAACACGGTAGCGACGAGGGCTATACGCTTCATCGTTTCAGGACTCCGAGGACGGAGATCAATCTTGGAAAGAGAAAACTCGCAGGTGGGAACCAATCGTTACCCGTTGACGCATGATTTTTCGCAACGCGTGGTTCGGATACCGGGATCGTGGACTAACCGAGACGTGGTGGGTGGGCTGTCAGGCGGGGGCCGATACAGATCTGCCTCGGCAGACACTTTATTCTTCACCAAAACCCTATTGTTGCAATCCTTTTCCCTCGGATTCGGGGCCTTGGTATACCGACTCCGCCGATTTCTGTCCCCGAGGGCGCCATCGGCCGACCACCATGTGGAGGCTGGCGGTTTCCACCGCTTCAACGAGGCATTTCTCCAGTTGCGGGGCACGATCGACAAATGCCACGAATTTTCGCGGGGTGTCCACTCCCCAGGTAGAGAACTCGTCCTGCCATAGTTTCTCTTCCTGGAAACCATCCGCTGCGCCTCTGTTCCACCCATATCTCGGCATCGTAAGCCAAGTGAACATGGATCGGGAGCCCGAATCGGGTGCATCTGCAGGTAGGAAGAGTCCTTGGCTTTCATAGATCGATTTGAGCCATTTTACGGCTTCCTCGAGATTGGTTTCCTGCCAGGCAATCGTTTGCCCCGGTGCGACGTTTTCGGCCCGGAACAATCGCCCAGCATCATCGCTGCAAACCGTGGCGAGAAGCGTTAACTCGGAAATGTTCTTGGTGACCGGCATCCCGGATTCAGAGTCGATGCGGCTTTCCATCTGGAAGAGATTCACATCTTTGACTGAGTGAGCGATGCTGACCTGTCTCTGCTGGCGAAGGGCAAGAATGCCGGAGTAGATTTGGTCTTGGCCTGTTTCGTCCTGATATTGAAATGAAGAGTAAAGCCGTCTGGTTCGCAGGGGAATGAACTCCGCATCCGCATCGATCTGAATTTTGCCATCGGGTAGAGTGCCGGCAAAGTAATTGTGGCGCGACCACACGGCTCCATTTCCATCGGGATCGAGAGAGGTGATCGAACGAATTCGAACGAGCGACCCCCACCCATCCTTCACAGCGGCATATACGAAGAGGGTTACAACACTGGCTAGCGACAATACGGGGATTGCCAGGATGGTCCAAACTCGGCGTTGAATTCGTCTGCTCCAGATCAGGATCGTCGGCGTTGCGACACCAACGATCAGTAAAACCATGGCCAGAAATGTCCAGATGGGAGTCTTGCCAACTTCGGGAATCAACCAGTTCCAGTAATCCGTTCCCATATCCCCGGAAAGACGAGCCAATCGGCTTCGCTCGCTGCTGGGCAGCATATGCAAATCGGTGTTTGGAGTTTTCTGCCCCAAGACCACGGTTCCAAGTCCCGCTTGGTAGATTTGTTTCATAGTAGTGCTGAGGGTCAGGCGCCGTTCCCAATTCGCATAGATGAGGCCTTCGAGGTCGGAGGGGCCATTCGCCGCCAACACTTCTAAGCGACCGCCACACCATACATATTTGGTCAGTATGCTACGTCCAGCGTCATCCAGTTTGCGAAAGTCATCGAGCGAAATGCAGATATCATTGAAGTGAGCGAAGAGGAGCCAGGACTTTGGCATCCGGGAAATATCGGCTACCCATTCCTTCTGGGTGAGTTGTCCCGTGAAATTGACATTCGCTGCGTTGCTGGACAGATCATTGATAGGAGAATAGGGAATGGTAGCCGATTCTTGATATCTCTTGAACGCATCTTTCACCTCGCTACTCTCGCTCGCGACCGATTCGGTCGAGTGCAATCGCAACCTCATGGGCAACCCATCGGCATTCGACCAAGCCATGTTCGCTTGCCCACTCAGATTGTCGTAGGATCGACCATTCCATTCTCCGTAGATACCTAGCCAGTAGCTGCTGTTCAATCCGCTATTAACAATCATTTCGGATTCCGCATTCGTCGTGCCGGCGCGGACTGGAATTTTCAGTATGGCTGTTTGTTGGTGCGCGGCTGTCCACCCCTCCCTCAAACGAACGGTGACGGTACCGTCACTTGGAAACGTGCGTCCGGTGACCGGTCTGACTTCGAACTGTACCAAGTGGTAGGAAGGTACATTGAATGGTGGCCTCGGCAGTCGCATCGATAATCGGACGGGACATGAAGATGGGACGGGAACACCAACACCGAGCGGGTACTCGGTTTGAGGCGAGGTCCAATCGATGGTGAATGCCGACTGCGCATGAGCCTGTTTCAGACATGGTGACCAAAAGGAGACCAGCGCGACAGCAAAGACAAGTGCCGCGGACCGAGACAGCCGGAACGAATTCATGACTCGCAAACCATTCATGCCAACTATGGTAGCCGAAAACAATCGCGAGGGGCAAACAACCGCTCAGCCTTCGCGAGAATCGGTTTTTCGAGAGGCCGTTCGCGGCTTGGCTCGCGGTTCCTCCTCCTCAGACTCAAAATCCCTCGATCCTGTTGTGTTTCCGGCGGACGATCGAAGGCTCACATCCCGAAAGGCCCGTTCCACTGCCGCAGGACTGGGATCGGGAGAACGGGCATCGGAGGTGCTTGCAGAACTGCTGGTGGACGATTCGCTGGAGACCGTGTCGGTGTGCCGTCGGCCGTAGAAGCGATCGCTGATACGACGTCCGAAGGTTGGTCCGGCATCGATGGGCGTAATCAGAAAGACGATCCCAAGACCAAAAGCTAGTCCTGCTGCGGTGCAGACGACAGCCAACGTGGTTTTGCCTGGGCCGATCGGTTTGTCGCTGACGATAGGAGCATCCAGGCGGGTCAAGAGGCTCGTCGACTTGGAGGAATCGCGAGTCGCGGTCGCTTCGGCCAATTCCTTTTCTGCGTTTTCGAGGATGGTGTTTCGCGACTTCACATCGCTCGCCAAATTCGCATAGATGGCTCGGCTGTCCGCGAGCCGTGATAATCGACCCTCGAGCATCGATTTTTGCGATTCAAGTCGTTCTTGTTTTTTCTCGATTACGGCGATGTCTGCTTCAATGCTTTCGATCGATGCTCGCAGTTCACGCGAGAATCTCTGGATGATGGTGTTTTGGGCGGAAGTCGAGGCAATCACAAGGGGATGTTCCTCGGTAAATTTGCCCGAGAGTTGCGAAGCGCTGATCTGCGCATCGACGAGTCCTTCTCGAAATCGCTTCAGTCCCGGTTGGTTGTTGAGCATCGTACCGGGCGCAATGACGAATGATGCGGGATCTCCGATGGCTTTGCGAAGCAGATCGCGATCGGACTGCAGTTGCTGGAGATTCTGCTCGGTCTGTCTCAACTCGTTCTTGATTTGGTCATACTCTAGGCGAGCCGACGGTGCGCCGGCGATCATGTCGGTCATGCCTCGAAGATCGCTGAGGTCGGTCCCTGCCTCCCGTTCCATTTCATGCAATCGGTCGGTCGCTTCGGTGAGTTCTGATTTGGCGGCATCGCGGGCATAGGACAGTTCCGCAATCACACTGTCGGCTCGAGCCGTTCGGACTTGCTGAAGCCGACTCTCGAGGGCATCGCACAACGCTTTATTGAGATCGATCGATCGGCTTTGGGTGCTGCTCTTGATGTCGATGTAGATCACTTCGGTGACACCGAATTCCGTTCCTTTGGGAGCGTGAATGGAGAGGGATGTCTTAGCGAACTCTTCGATCTGACGGATGGATGGAAACGCTTCTGCGGTTTCCCAGGGGAGAGAAAACAGCGATGGCTCGGGACCGATTTTTCCCATCGCCTCGCGTACGACTTGGTGACTCTTGGCCATCTCCAGAATGGTTTCCTGAGCCGCCTTCATTTCAGCTTGGCTTTGGAAACGCCCCAATCGCATCACTGCACCGTTCGCTTCGTCGCGCACTAAGATCGCTTGCGATGCAAGGAACTGATCCTGCTTGAGAAACAGGATGTACAGAATGCCGAGAGTGCCGAATAACGCGGTTGTACCAAGCCAAAGAGGAGCCCAAATCAACATCCCTCTCAGGATATTTCGAAAGATCGGATTGGCGATGACGGAACTCATGTTCAGGATTCTTGCTAGGCATGATTTGGGATCGCACGGCGCACTCTAACAATTCGACTATGGCATGAAGTGAACCAGTCGCATCGAGTGGGGCATGGAGTTATGCACGTTTTTAGGAATCGAGTCCGGTTGGCGCGGTGAAGGATGCTCGAGACGATGCGGATGAAATTCCTCAAGTTTCCGCAATTCGAGTAAGATGTCGGGTATGACAGTCGATTTCCCCAACGATGATTCGGTTGAATCTATCAATCGTCGCGCCTATGACGCGATGGCTCAGCGCGATCATTTCCTCACCGTTCCGGTATCTCCTGCGGAACTGGCTAACCCGTTGGCAACGTTGGATGCTCGCGGCTGGCTGGGCCCGAGCATTCGCGGGTGGCGTGTCCTGTGTCTGGCAGCCGGCGGTGGACGTCAGGGTCCACTGTATACAGCCGCCGGTGCAGATGTCACGGTCTTGGATATCAGCCCAGCGATGCTCGAGCGTGATCGCGAGGCGGCGCAGCGTTTCGGTATGAAGATTCGGATCGTCGAAGGGACGATGCGAGACCTGAGTATGTTTCGCGAATGCGAATTCGATCTCGTGGCTCATCCTGTAAGCACATGCTACGTTCGCGACCCGATCGAAGTCTTTGCACAGGTCGCGCGAGTGCTCCGTTCGGGTGGCCTGTACATCTCGCAACACAAACAGCCGGTGAATGTTCAAGCATCGTTGCAGCCACGCGATGGTAGCTACGTGATCGAAACGGAGATCGGTGCGGCAGCGAAAAGTGTTAGCGCAGGAGAGACCAGTTGGTTGCGAGAACCCAATACCATCGAGTACGCCCATAGCTTGGATGTCTTGCTCGGAGGTATCTGCCGCTCGGGGATGGTGATCGAAGACCTCTCGGAACCCGACCACGCTCGGCCCGAGGGAGCGCCGGGAAGCATGGGTCATCGAAGCCGGTTCGTGCCCCCCTATCTCCGAGTCAAAGCCCGACGGGCAGGAGCGAGCGAGTCTCCAAAACTGGTGTTGGCTTTTTAAACGGGGGAGTTGTTTTCGTTCCAGGTACTGAGGGGAATCCGGTGAGCCATGGCACGAGCAGACCTTTGCCGATATGCTTGAGAGTCCTCAGAAACAGTATTTCCCACCTTTTTGTCTCTCCTGAACTTCATGTCGTCGAACCCATCCTCTCCTGCTATTTCCCCTCCCAGTTCACGAGCGATTTGGTTGATAATCATCATCGCAAGCATTGGGTTTTTGTTCGATACCTATGAGCTTCTGATGACACCTCTTGTTGCACCGCCCGCGATAGCGGAGTTGTTGGACGTGCCATTGAATCATCCTTCGGTAACCCTTTGGACTGGCCGATTGCTTTGGATCACCGCTTTGTGCGGTGGGATTTTTGGGTTGTGGGGAGGTTGGTTGGTTGACCGAGTTGGCCGCAAATCCGTGATGGCTGCGAGTATCTTTGTTTACTCGTTCTCGCCTTTTCTTGCCGCATACAGCAACTCGCTCTCGATGTTCATTGTCTTTCGAGCTGCGACGTTTATCGGAGTGTGTGTAGAATTCGTCGCTGCGATTACTTGGCTAGCTGAGGTCTTTGAAGATAAGAAGCAGAAGGAGAAATGGCTCGGCATCACTCAGGCTTTTGCATCGTTGGGTGGGGTATTTGTCACACTAGTTAGCGCTTGGATTCTGGCCAACAGTAAGGACTTTCCTACACTCGGTCTCCCCATCCCCAACAATGGTTCAACACCTGCGACATGGCGCTATCTACTGACAACGGGTATCTTGCCAGCGATTCCTATCGCTTTGTTGTTGCCATTCGTTCCTGAGTCACGAGTATGGAAAGAGAAGAAGCTTGCGGGGACATTGAAACGGCCCAGAATCTCCGAACTGTTCGCTCCCGAGTTTCGACGCGTGACGATCGTGACTGCACTTCTGTCAGCGTGCGCTTACGGAATCGCTTTTGGTGCCTTGCAATTAACCCCTCTGCGTATCGCTCCTGGATTGCCGGAAGCGGCTCCGCTGAGCAAGCAGATGGCACCCTTGCGAGCAGAAGCAAAAGCTCTCAACCAGAAGTACGATGAGACCGCGCCGGGATCTCCGGAGAGGGCGGAAGTGAAGAAGGAACTGAAAGCGAATTTTGATAAGTTTGCCCCCCTGGATAAGCAGGTGAAAGAGGTTGGCAATGAAGTTCAGTTCTACCAAGAGATGGGAGGACTTACCGGGCGAATTCTGCTGGCGGTTTTTGTGATCATCGGTTTGAGTCGACTGGCAATTCTGAAGATATTCCAAATCCCAGCCTTGATCTGTATTCCTCTGACCTACTTCATTCTGTTCAAAACTGGCGGCACAAGCTTCATGTTGTTATACGGCATTTGCGGCTTGCTGACCGTGGCGCAGTTCAGTTACTTCGGCGAGTACCTTCCCAAGGTCTTCCCGCTCCACCTTCGAGGTACAGGTGGGAGCTTTGCCACGAATGTTGGTGGACGGATGATTGGAACGTCGATGGCTTTCGTGACCACCAATTTGGTAGCGCCCATGATTGCCGGGTCGGTTGACAAAGTCACTCCGATCGTCATGGCGCAAGCGGCCGGTTATGTTGCGACCACGATTGCTTGCATCGCCTTCATTATCGGGTTTCTATTGCCCGAACCAAAGGCGGAAGTTCACGCTTAGATTCGCTAGGGATGTCTGTATATGAGTTGCGAACGAAGAAGTCCTTGGGGTAGATGCAACGATGACAAACAACGCCTTCGCCAGTCTACTTTTCGCATCGATCGAAAACGCTCGCACTCTCGAGCAGTTGCTAGTCGAACCACTTGACTGGGCAAAGAACCATTGGCATATCCAACACATCGTCTTGCTATCGGCGACCAAGGGTTCGTGGAAGCGTGTGTTGCAGGTGGGAAGGCCTGCAGCCGTTGGCCCCGATTCCTTGCACGCGAGCGAGAGCCTGGATGCACGGTTGGTTCGTCATATCGCCCCCTGGGTTTACTTTCCGGTCCCATCCAAGACGCACAGCGACTTGGTTCTGTGTTGCCATGGTGTGACATCGCCGTCGATCTCCGAAACGTTGATGGAACCGATTCAGTTGATGGGGCAGGCAGTCGATGCCTGGTCCCGTCAGAATCAAAAGACTCGCGAGTTGGTGCGTCTCAATCAGATTCTCGATGTTGCGGCCAATTGGCATTCGCATCAAAACTTGGAACAACTCCTGGAAGAGATGGCGAGGGCAGCAACTCAGTTGCTTCGATGCGATCGCGCGAGCATCTTTCTGTGGGACAAAAACGCGCGCGAGTTGGTGGGGCATCCGGCCCTCGGAATGACGGGCAAGCCTCTTCGGATCGCAGACGACAAAGGGGTAGCGGGCAAAGTGCTCAAGAGTCAGCAGCCTCGACGTTGGGATCGCTCCGATCCGCACGATGAAGTGGATCGACGCGTCGATACGCGCAGCGGCTATCGAACCGATTCGCTTCTCGCTGTGCCGATGAACGATGCACGCGGCAAGCCCATGGGGGTCTTCGAAGTCATCAATCACGTTGATGGTCGATTCGATCCGCAGGACGAGCGCGATCTGATCGAGTTGGCCCGTCATGCATCGGCTGCTCTCGCCAATACGCAGACGATGCAACGATTGGTCGAGACCCGAGATCGATTGACGGCTGACGCCCTGCAACAGATTCAATTGATCGGCGATTCCCCGGAGATAAGGACTCTCAAATCAACCATCGCGCGCGTGGGTGACACCGATTTGGCCGTATTGATTCTGGGTGAGAACGGTACCGGCAAAGAAGTCGTATCCCGGCAAATCCATTATCAAAGCAAACGGCGATACGAACCCTTCATCGCGGTTAACTGCGCTGCGATTATGGAGACGCTGCTCGAGAGCGAACTGTTCGGTCACGAGAAGGGTGCATTCACCGATGCGCATGAAACGCGAACCGGAAAATTTGAGTTAGCGTCCGGCGGTACGCTGTTTCTCGATGAGATCGGTGATATGAGCTTGGCTGGCCAAGCGAAACTGCTTCGCGTTCTCGAAGAGAAGGTAGTCGTACGCGTAGGAGGCTCATCGCCGATTCCCGTCAACGTGCGAGTTATCGCGGCCACCAACCAGAACCTCGTCGAGCTAGTACGGCTGAAAAAGTTTCGTGAGGATCTCTACTTTCGGCTGACGGTTGTCGCAATTCAGTTGCCCCCCTTGAGGCAACGAGGGAACGATGTGTTGGAACTGGCCGATTTCTTCCTGACCACATTCTGCGGCAAGATCGGTCGATCCAAACCTGCTCTTTCGGCATCCGCGAAACGTCGCCTGCTGTCGCATGACTGGCCGGGCAATGTGCGAGAACTGCGAAACGTGATCGAACGCATTGCCTATCTGACCACAGAAGAAACCATCGAGGAGTCGCATATCGATTTCGTCCGATCGCCTCGCAGTGATCAATCACCATCATCCGAGACGATCGATCTGTCGCAATCGCTCGCGGATGCAACTGCGGATTTTCAGATTCGCTACATCGAACAGCAGATCAAGGTAGCGAACCGAAATATTACGCAAGCTGCCGAGCGCATGGGACTGCAGCGATCCAACCTCTATCGCAAGATGAAGCAACTCGGAATGAAGTCTCCCGAGGGGGAATCCTAGTGGTACGAATGCAAGCTTCGTCGTTGCGACTTGCTTGCCACTAATCTTTCGAAACGCTCTCGACCGACTCCTCCGGCACGCTCTCGATGACCTTCTCTTGCACGATCGTGTAGTTCTCGGTTGTTGCGCTGCCAGGCCGTTCCCAGCCGCCCCCGACGGCCTTGTACGTGCGGATCATATTGAATGCGACCTGCCCATGACTGCTTGCCAGCGACTCTTCGGACAGCAGCAATTGGCGCTGCGACTCGAGGACTGCTTGAAAGTTCACCAATCCTGTTCGATATTGCTCGAGCGAGAAGTCGACCGCTTGCTTGCCTGCGATCGCGGCTCGACTCAAAGAGAAGGCGCGATCCCGTTCTTCATTGAGAGCTACCATGGAACCCATGACCTCTTCGGTTGCAGCCAATACAGTTTCCCGATAATTAGCGACTGACTGTTTGAACTTAGCATCTTGTGCGTCGATCTTGTTTCGCACTCGTCCCATGCTCAAGATATTCCACCGCAATGAAGGCCCGACGGTGTGCGTCAGGCTGTCACCTCGGAAGAGAGTGTCAATATTTCGCGAGTCGACCGTGATGATGCCGGTCAAACTGAGTTGCGGATACAAATCTGCCTTGGCAACGCCGATGCGTTCGCATTCACGAATCATGTCTTGTTCGGCCTTGCGAATGTCGGGACGACGACGCAACAGATCCTGGGGCACGCCGAAACTCAAGTCGATCGGAACTTCCGGAATGGAACCCGATCCCAACTGCTCGAGCCCTTGGAGGGTTGGCATGCTTCCTTGAAGCACACAAAGCCGCAACGCGGCCTGCTGCAATTGCTGACGCAATAGCGGAACGGACGATTGAGTCGTGTAGAACTCCGCCATGCCCTGTGCGACATCTAGGTGAGTGACCAACCCAGCCTTTTGCTTGGCTTCTGCTAGTTTCACGGTCTCAGATTGGATTGCCATGTTCCGTTCAGCGATCTCTAAACGCGATTGGAGGACCCGAGCCTCCACAAATGTTTTCGCGGTTTCCGCACACAGAGACACAATCAAGTCGTGATAGGCCTCCGTTATTGCGTTTCTATCCGCAATCGCCGCATTGTTCAGGCGTTTGAGTTTGCCCCAGAAATCCAGTTCCCAAGAGGCATCGAAACCCATGGAATTGAGCTGAAAGGCATTGCTTTGAGGAATGAATGCATTACCTGTCTTACTGAATAGCCGGTATTGGGAGGAACTGGTTGCAAATACATCCGGTCTTCTTAGTGCAGCCGTCGCGCGTTCGATCGCCCTGGCTTCCTCAATGCGGTGGAGTGCTTCTTGGAGCGACAAATTCGCGGAAACCACCCGTTCGATCATCATGTCGAGCTCGGGCGCGTTGAGCTGCTGCCACCAGCAACGCAGTACCTGTTGCTGTTCCATCGAAACGCTCTGGGCTTCAATTTCCCAGTCGGTGGGGAGAGGAACAGAAGGTCGACGGTAATCGGGGCCGACACGGCAGCCCAAGGTTGCCATGAGAGCCAGGCCGAACCAGATCGCCAAGTACGCAGGGATGGCACGAGAACGCACTGCGTTCTGCTTCCTGGTACTTGTATTTTCTTCCAATGGTTGCGGCATCTGGCCAATCCTGGCTGGCTCTTGTGCGATGCGCTCTGAACAGCGCAAGCGTGTGTACCCATCGCACCCGATCGTCCGTTCCATCGGCATTCCGATTGTAAGGGCTCAACCAGTATCAACGCCTGTATCGCCGGTATCGCATAAACGTGATCGTCCTATACCAAACAGGCAGTTTGTAACGGTTAAACCGACGGTGAGGTTTTGCGCTTTCGCGCGGGCATAGTCTCCCCAGTCCCCCGAGTCGATGGTTGCCGGAATTCCCCGCAAAGTCCATCCAGCCTACGAGGGTGTTCCTCCTTACTTCATCTTCCTAGGCCGGGCGAAGGTTAAGGATTCTCTTTGTGGGGTATTTTTCCCAGGTGTCGAAGTCTATTCCAACCGATGTCGTCAAATTGAGGTCGACAAGCCGTGAGCCAGTCCAAAAACCCCAATAATCGTCCGTCCCTGCGAATCCAGGATCTGGAGCGAAGAATCCTACTCTCGGCCACATGCATCGATACTTCCGTCCTGGATCCGTTCATTCAATCGGTACACGCGGACGCGGGCCACCATGACGCAGCGTTGGAGGCCACCTTCCAGCAAATCGAGTCGTTGCTGGTCGATCATGCGGCTCTGGCAGTGGCCCTGGATGACGTACATACCCCCTCATCGCTATCTCAGGAGTATTCCACCTCAGAGGCTAGCCATGAGGAAGTCCCATTCGGATCATTCGGTATTCCGGATTCGCATCAAGACTTGGTCGCACGGCACGAACTGGTGCTGGTGGGGGACAATCTGCCTGATACCAGCATGATTTTGGCGGGAATAAAGCAGGATCCTGATACTCAATATGATGTTTATGTTGTTGATCGCTATGTGTCGGGCTGGGAGCAACTGCATGACTACTTAGTCGAGCGAGACATTCAATTTGACGCGATCCACTTTGTCACACACGGCACGGCCGCTGGGTTCCAGTTCGGTTCGGATTGGGTGAACGCCGACACCATCTCTGCTCAGTCAGTCCAGATCGCTCAGATCGCTAACTATCTGACCGAAGATGCCGATTTGATTCTTTATGGCTGCTCTCTGGCAGAGACCGATTACGGACGAGGTATCATCGATCAATTAGCATTCCACACCTCTAGCGATGTTGCCGCGAGCGATGATGCGACTGGCAATATCACTCTAGGAGGTGATTGGGACTTGGAATACCGAGTAGGCAACATCGAAACATCGATTGCATTTTCGGACGCTTTCCAAAGCGACTGGAACCATACGATGGTGACCTATACATTGATCGATAACTTCGGATCAGCGGCGTATAACAACAACAACGGAACGAATAGTTTTGCAGGGGCTTGGACAGAAAGCGATGCTGGTGGCTCGGGAGCTGGAACGGGTCATCAACTGATCACCGGTGGACAACTGCGAATCCAACCCGCAAATAATACGAATTGGATCTACCGAGACGCCAACCTTTCCGGCGCACATGCCGCGACAGTATCGTTCTTCTACAACAGCACTTTAGACAACAACCCTTCGAATTCCTCGGTCTCATTCCAGGTTTCGTCGAACGGGGGCACGAGCTACTCCACGCTCTACACCTTTGATCGAACCACCAATACAACGTCCGGAACGCTGTCCTCTGACATCACCGCTCAAATCTCCTCGAATATGCGGTTCCGGTTCCTCGTGGGAACTGCTAGCGCGAGCAGCTACTATCTGTTCGTCGATGACTTCACAATCAGCTACAACATCAACACGGCCCCGACCGCGGTTGCGGATACGGCAACTGCTGTGGAAGCGGGTGGCGTTAGCAACGGTACCGCAGGGACGAACCCCACCGGCAACG
>CAYXFO010000029.1:0-19938 GCA_964464255.1 uncultured Pirellula sp. | reverse complement strand
TTTGCACTCGGACTGGGCCGCACCGATGAACCGAATGATCTGGCGATGCTGGATGTCGATCATCCGAAGTCGATCCTGGCAACCGATGTTTTCCAAGGAACGGCAACGATCAAACAACAACTTCCGGATCAAACCCCATATCGATTTACGATATCGAGAAACGGCAAGGTCCTTTGGTCGCAAACACTGACCGCGGATGGATCGCCGACGCGAACCCTCGATTATCGCGTTGATGGCAAGTCACTGTTTGAAAGTGGCAGCGATGACATCTCCAACGAGAAGGGATCAGTGCCTATCGATTTGGATTTTGAGCTCGATATGGTGCAGGATGATGCCGTGGCAATGAATAACGCTTGGGGATCGTCGTTGTGGGGAGTCACGCAGCGCAATCGCGTCTTGGTAATGGATCGCCGAGGTCGTTGGGAATCTCGCTATATCAAGAACGCGTTCGAGCGGGATTCAGCTTGGGAAGTGGATGCGATCATGGGGCCCGAGGAATTTGAGGAACGCAAATTTCCCGCCAGCCGCGAGGAGTTGCTTCCATTCGACGTGTTGATCGTCTCGATGGACAGTGTTCACGCATGGAATGACGCACAAGAACGCTGGGTTGCCGATCACATCGCCGAGTCGGGAGCCGGATTCATCGGCATCGATAGCGGTCGGGATAAAACCAACGAAGAATCACACGTGGAACTCGAGTGGCTGCCGGTGAGCCTGGGGGCTACGGACCCCTCGACGTCCGTTCGGCGTTTGGAATTAGCGCAGGGTGCTTGGGGGGAACGAGCGTTTGCATTCGAAGCCGATGAGGAATCGAATTTGAAGTTGTGGTCGACCTTCCCCGCTCCTCGCATCGCTCGAAAGGTCACCGAGAAGCCGGGGGCGGAAGTCCTGGTTGTCGGTCGAACCAACTCCGACGATCCCATCCCGATGATCGTGATGCGCCCCTTTGGCCAAGGGAAAGTGGTCTACATCGCCAACGATGAGTCATGGCGATGGCGGTACAACGTCGCCGATTTGTACCATCAACGTTTCTGGAGTCAGATCACACAGTGGAGCATGCAATCTCCGTTTGCGATGGAGAATGAATTCGCAGCCTTGGATACGGGCGATAGAACTTGTGAAGTCGGCGCGATGATCCCCATCCGCGCACTGCTCAAAGATACCGACCGTAGCCCGCTGAGCGGCGCACGGGCGTACGCGGTGATCCAGCAGGACGGGAAGCGTGTAGACAGCATTCCGCTCACCGAATTCCCAGAAGGTTCCGGAATGTATGCAGGTGCCACTCTTCCGATGCCTGAAGGGAAGTTCAGCATCTCGCTCGAGGTTCCTGGTATTCCCGTGGAGAATATCCCATGGCAGAGCGATCTCTTGGTGCAGTCACCTGCAACTGCCGAGATGCAATCCCTTGCGCAGAACGTTTCTCTGCTGGAACAGATCGCTCAGCAAACCGGTGGGGCGTATCTCGATGAAGCGAATCGAGACAAACTCAGCGATCTCCTGCGGCCCAAGCAATCGGGACAAATCGAGGAGTCGCGTTGGCCGTTATGGCAGAGTTTTCCATGGTTCATCGCAGTGGTCGCGTTGTTGTCTTTGGAGTGGTTTCTACGGAAGCGAGCAGGGTTGATCTGATGAGCACCACCACAACAGGTACGTATCTACCGAAACCCGAGGATCGAACGCCTCGCAACATGTCG
This sequence comes from uncultured Pirellula sp., assembly GCA_964464255.1. Lineage (GTDB taxonomy): Bacteria > Planctomycetota > Planctomycetia > Pirellulales > Pirellulaceae > JBKCUI01. Next base: position 18,244 of record CAYXFO010000029.1, on the reverse strand, counting down.
TCGATCGAAGGATGGTTGCGTCGCTTCGAAGCACGACAAGCATGGCTGTTGTTCCTTCAAGGACTTTCATTGGGGGTACTCGCGCTTCTGGCAGGTGCATCGGCCATCATGGTCTTGGATGCCATCGGAATCATTTCGGATCCTTGGCGTTGGACAGCAACGATCTGCGTTGAGATTTCAGCCTTGGCGCTGGGGATTGCGTATGGATTGCTCCAACCTTGGGTTCGTCGGCCATTGACTCGCGTTGCCAGCGATGCCGAGTCGAATTGTCCGGAGATACGCGAGCAATTGCTGGCGTGTGTGGAATTGAGCGCGATCAAGGAGAACGCGAGGAACTTCAGCGGTGATTTCCTGGCCGCCTTGCAGGGCAGAGTCGCTCATTCGCTCCGCGATCGCTCGATACGCGATCTGCTTCCCTGGTCTTCGGTTCGAGGTCCCTTCCTGGCTGCGTTTGCGAGTTGCCTGGCGATCGTGGGGCTATGTTTCTTTTCACGCTTGGACATGCCGCAGCGGCTGCGAAGGGCTTTGATTCCCTTTGCGGATTTAGAGCGACTATCGCGCACTCGCATCGAAGTGGTCAAACCATCGCGACCGGTCTGTGTGGTTCCCGAGAATCAAGCGGTGGAGTTTGAGATTCAGTTGTCCGGTACGGAGGCTCAGGAAGCGGCGATGGAATGGCGAATTGCGAATGGCAAGCCCGCGTCCGGAACGAAGTGGGAGAAGATGGCTCGTATCGGCGAAACTCCAGCCCGATTTGTCTGTTCGCTCCCGATCGGTACCGATTCGATCAACTATCGATTCGCGGCGGGTGATGGAAGGACCAGTTGGCGAACAATCCGCCCCACCCCCCGTCCGCGAGTTGCTCGCTTCAAGCATCGAATCCATTTCCCGGAATACACCGGTTTGCCACCCTCGGACATTGTTGGCGAACGTGGATCGATCACAGCACTGGCCGATTCTCAAATCGAAGTCGGCTTTGAACCATCTATACCTCTAATATCTGCGAACGCGAACGTAGAGAAACTCGATAGCGGTGAGCAGGAGACTGTATCTCTCACCTATGCAAAAGATCAATCTGTATGGAGTTTCCCGTGGCGCAGCGACGCGGACATGCGTTATCGATTGAAGCTCAAGGCAAACGTGCCCGATAGCGACGAGCCAATCGAAAACACCTTTAGTCCTACCCACGAACTGAATACGGCATCCGATCATCGTCCAGCCGTGGGTTGGATGGTGACCGACGCTACACTCTGGGATGTGCCGCCACGCCCCGAGCAGGCATGGATCATTTCGCCAGAGGAGTTGGTTCCTCTCGCGGCACGCATCGCAGACGACTTGCCGGGTGCAACGATCGAACAGCAAATCTCGATCAACCGCGGACCGTGGACCAGTGCATCGGCAGAGTTGCGAGCATTATCCGATGAGAAAGGGGAGCAAACTCGATCGCTTCCCGGTTGGCTAGACTCCAACGCATGGACTCCCCTCGATGGAGTCGAACAACCTACCAACGCTGCATTCACATGGGTTTGGGATGTTCTCACAGCGGGCGCATCCTCCGGAGATACGATTGCTGTTCGCATCGCGGCTCGGGACTCATTCCAACAGATTACCTATTCGCCCACCATCGAGTTCAGTTTGGCATCTCCGGGTTTCGATCGGAATCGTCACGATCCATTGCTTGCTCGCGCCACGCTGCTGCCGGAATTGGTTCGCTTGTCGACACGGATGCGCGGAGCGAAGGAATCATTAACGCCTCGTCTGCAACAGGCTCGAACGGGCAATATGCCTGCTCCGGAACGGACGAAGCTTGCGGAAGACCTTCGCAGCGCAGCGAAGCAATGGAGCGACTGCAGTCGAGATATCCGCATACTGGCCAATGGTATTGTCCGTCAATTACCTCGGCCCTTGGATCAAAGCGAAACCGAGTTTGTCGTCCGCTTGATCGCGAAATTGGAGCGAGATCACACTGCCACGCTGACGGCTGCCGCGGACATCCTCTCCCTTGAAGCTGGAAAGGAACAGCGACTCGTCCAACGCATCGCAGATCGGATCGATCAAGCGTTGAGGGGCGTAAATGAAGGAGACGACCATTCCCATCGGTTGGTCGATATCTATCGGCAGTTCCTCGGCCATGAGACTCTGACTGCCCTGACGAAAGACATGCTTTATCTCAAGCGACACCAAGAGGATCAATTGCAGCGTCTGGAGAAAATGGATTTCGCGATGCTGGCCCGATCACAAAAAATCGCGACGCAGTATATCGACTCCATCCAAGCCCTCTGCAAACGGATGGAGCCGTTGGTGTCTCAGCATCTGCAGAACGGTCTACGATCCTGGGGACAAACGCTCGACCAAACACGGACCGAGTTGAATCATCGCTCTCAACAGGAGTCGACCCCGGAGAATCGAGGGGCGCTGGCTAATGAAATCAGGCGAGTCACGGAGAATCTGCGTCATCAGCATTGGGCTTTCAATCTCGATGGCGGCCTGTGGTGGAATATCGCCGATACTCGCCGCGATTTGATTCAGCGCGGGATGGGTTTGCATGTGCTCGCAACGCAGACGCTCGAACGGATGGAACGGGAGCAGGCGGAACTGGCGGACAAGAACATTCCGAGCGAGTTACTGCAACAACTGCGCGCGATCTCGATGCAATCGGCTGAAAATCGAAGTCGCGCAGTGGCGCAGCAAATGGTCGATCGACGGGAGTTGCACCAGCATCGGATGCCGATCGACCCGCAATTCGCAAGCGATATGGGGCTGGCAATGCGAGCCTGGGAATCGCAATTGGAACTGTGGGCAGCTTTCCCAACGATCAACGAAGAGAGCAGGAAACAGAAAGATGTCTTGATCAAGATCATTCAAGCCTATCGCGTTTTGGAAACGGCCCACGAGATGCACGACGTGCGAATGACGGCGGAGACGCTGCGACGTCATGAGCAATACGAGTGGGAATCGCTCGAAGGGAAACTCGCTCATGTCCGGATTTGGGACAGCCTGCCCAACCGTATCGAAACCGTCAGCCAGTGGATGAAAGAATCTGGATTTCAGCATCCAGTCGCTGATGCGTACCGCGCCGTGCAGTGGAACGATTCCTGCAATACTTTGCGACGCAAACTCGACCCCCGTCGTCATGCCAACAATGAGAATCTCGTCAGTATCGCTGCAGAGCTCGAGGATTGGCTAACCGATGTGCGGGTCGCTGAAGGGAATGCTCAACCGACGATCGACGAGGCTCGCAAGTTCCTCGCATCGCTCTCTCCATCCCTCTCCGAACTTGCACGCCGATCGGCTCGCGAGACGCGGGCCTTGCAGCAACAGAGCAAAACCGATGCCGAGCAATCGGTCGCGCCTCGCGAATTGCAACAGCAACTGCAACAGACACAGCAGAGCATCGAGCGATTGCAGGATGCTCTCCTCGAGAATGCGATGCGTCAAGATATCCTCGATGAGCAGCAATTGAACGTGGCCAAGGATAGCGATCGCGCCTCGCAGTGGCTGAGCGAATTAACTCCACCTATGCAATCGGCAACGGAGTCTCTGTTGCGTGCACAGCAAGCAGCCGAAAATACCGATCAAATCGAAACCGCATCGGAGCAAGCAGTACAGCAGCAGGAAGCTGTTGCCGCCGCGTTGGAAACGATCGAGAAACACTTTGCCATGCTCGAGGATCCCGCCCTGCAGGACTCAGCACACGCAGCGTTGAACCCCAAGGCTGAACCCGATCGTCAGCCACTCGAAAGCTATGACTCAGCGGACCAACTGTCTTCGATGGCCAACCGCGATCCTGCTGCATTGCTTCAGGAGCTGGAGAAGGAACTGGAACGCAATGAACCGATGCAACGCGAGTTGTCACAACTGTCACAACAAGCCGCTGCCGATACCGTCGCACAACTCAAGAACGCAGCGAAAGAGGAATCGTCCATCGTTCGCGACCTCGAAAACGCAGATGCCTCGCGCAAGGGGGCCAAGGAATTGCAGACTCAGCAATTGCGCCGTCTAGGCGATGAAGTCGACCGAATGGCGGCGAGCATGCTCGAGAAATCGTCGCAAGTTGTCCAGAGAATGAATCTGCCCGAGACCAGGAAGACCATCCACCAAGCGATGGAGGATTTGCGATCTTCCGCAAGCCAAGCCAAAAATTCCGATGCGCAGCAACCCGCAACGGAACTAGATCGCAAGTTCCAACAACTGATGGAGAGTGTCGACCAGGCGCAAAAGAAACTCGATGAACTCACTCCTGCGGTTCAAGGCAAGATCGAACAAGCCGTAGCGAAAGATGAACAGCAGCGCCAAGGGCAACTTACTGAGATGAAATCGTGGCAATCCCTGATGCGAGACGATTCTGTTCGACGAGCGAAGGACCAAGCGCGAGAATTGCAACAAGCATCCGATCAAGCTCAAAAGCAAGCAGAGCAAAGGAACCAAGATCTGCAACAGAAACTGCAAGCTCGAAAGCAGGTCATGGATCAACTGAAAGCCAGCCCCAATCGCGACGATCTCAAAGAAGCCTTGGATCGCAACACGATGGCGGCTTCGCAAGCCACTGCCGAGACGGAGAATGCAAAACGACTCGCTGAATCCGCACAGAAACTAGCTAAGGAATCCGCCGAACGTGCTCAAGCGATCGAAAATGCCGCTCGCGCCAATCTCGATCGCCCCAACCCGGTGGCTTCCCTGGCGGAGGAGCAAATCGCTGCTGCCAACAAGGAACTGCAGGCCATTCGGCAAGAGATGCAAAATGGAGCCAAACCCAATCATTCATCCGAACCCAAGCCTAATGCATCGGCACTCGCGCAGGGCAAGGCACGACAAGACCAGGTGACCGACACGGTCGAGCAACTTGCTGAGCAGATGGCCCGCAGCGCTCGCCATGAAGAGCGACTCAGCAATGAAACGGGAAGCCGTATGCTGGCCGAACAGGCCAAAGCAATCGAGCAGGCTGCTTCCAATCCAATCGCCCAGGCACAGCAGGAACTCAATCAAGCGTCGCAGCGCGCCTACCAAGCAGAGCGGGACCAAGTCCAGGGATCTCGTGAAGCACCCACGCCCAACCCTACCGCGCCCCCAGGAGCAGGACTCGCTAGCCAACGCACCCAACAGGCTGCAGATACACTCTCCCAGTTGGCCCGAAATCTTGAACAAAACGTTGCACCGATGTTCGAAGCGGCATCAGAGGCTAGGAACGAACGACCAAACCGGTCTGAACCTCAACCCGCAGCACAAGCGGAGCCGCAGTTTGGGGAAGCGCAGTCGCCGAAAGAGATGGCTCGATTGCTGGATTCCCTAGACCAGCAACTCAACGGCCAGAACGGTGAACCAAAGGACTCTGGCCAGAGTAGCCAATCCGACGCGAGCAATGCATCCCCCCAAGGGCAACCCGCAGGTCAGAACTCGCAGGCTCCGTCTTCGTCGAACCAGGATGCGAAATCTCAAGATCGAGAAGGGCAGAGGGAATCGGACGGGGGGGATCGCGATGCAGCGCGAAGCAAGCCACGCGGCAATGAGCGACTGCGAGATGCGCTCCGGGAGTCGGCGGACGAGATAGCTGCGAGGCTTCAAAACGAGCGACTGGCCAAAGCACGCAATCGTGCACGCGAGTCTCGAAGCTCCAAGAACACCAACCGATCGTCGTCGACATCAGAGCCTGATGATCAAGGACGCACACAAGATGCTCCCGCTGGAGATTCGCGATTACCTGCGGTCGTCAATCGCTTAGGGCAGGACTGGGGAAGCCTGCGAGAGCAACGGGCCGAGGATGTCACTCAAGGAAAACGGGATGCATTTGATCCGGAGTACTCCGATGCGATCCGAGCTTACTTTCGCGCACTGGGCGAGCGCAATAAATAAACGCATCACCCGTTCCCAGAGAGTTACCGCTTAACGACGATGGAAGTTGTATTCCGTATTCGCCATGTCAAAATCTTTGTCGGTTAGGCCAACATTGATTTTGATCTTCTGATAGGTGTACTCTTCGATGATCTCGTTCTCTTGATTTTCATTCTTGTCCCAGCTGAAGGCAGCATAGCGAACTGGGATCTTCCATTCGTCATCGAGGAATATCTCAGCGACATGGAAATCATAGTGGGGTTGTTTTTCTGGGTGAACAACTCGGAGGATAGTGCAAGGGCGACCGCCTACTTTACCGCCTGGATACAGGTCGACTTGGCAATGGCCGAATCGCTTGTCCTTCTCTCCTCGCTCAATCAGCTTGTGCACCAGATTTTCCAGACCGATATCCGTGAGCGGATAACGCTGACCCTTCATCGCGAGGAAGCCATTCGGATCCAGGAAGTGAGTTCCAAGCATTCGCTTAACGCCTCCTTCGTGAGCGATGATCTTTCCATCGTTAGCGTTCTCAACGAAGATGACTTCGCGACCTTTGGCCGACGCAGGCTGAAGAAACTGCAGGTATACACTGAATGGAACAACAGTCTGGTTGTCGACCACTTTGCGATTACGAACCTTGATATACATGAATTCGTTGTCCCCCAGTTCGTCATCGATCCGCTCTCGCTTTACGAGGACTGCGGTGTAGTCGTTGATCTGCGACTGCATCAAGGTCAACGAGTGCCGAGCCAACTCCAGGGCGGGATCGAGTGGATGCGGAGCCGTCGCAGGTGCTGCGGCAGGTGCCCCTGCGGGAGTGTTCTTGGAAATTCGGAACACAGGTTCCGATAGATTCGTCCCCACCGATTCAGGAGTCGTGCCCGGTGCGGCTCCCGGCGGTTGTTGTGCTAGCAATCCTTGCGAGAGAAACGCTGAGAGGCCCATTCCCAGAAGGCCCCGACCCCATTTCGAATAGTGCGAAAAAACCATCTAGCTCATACTCCGTTTTTTAGCTGTGATTGTCGGGGGTTGGCGTCACTCGTCTGCGGTCGCAATTCCTCCGGTCGTCTGTTCATCGAACGCTCTCAAGATATGCAATCACAAAAAGAGGATACATCGTTACAACCGTTAGGAACTGCGTTCGCCTCCTAGGCGGCCAGGCGGAGGGAATCTTGTTTGATAGACGAACCAAGGGACACTCCTCTTTTCTGTGAGTGATTCAAAGCGATCCCGAGAGTCTCGAGTGCGGAATCGGTCGTGATTACGGAATCCCGATGTGAAAAAGGCGAACTCGAGTCGAAGGATTTTGGTATTGATCGGAATGCCAGCATTGGAAGCCTGGCCCGAGAGACCTCAAAGCAGTGGCTTAGTTCCGTTGCGACTTCACCCAATGACGCTTTGCCTGCGAATTTCACACATGGAATCTTCAGGTGATCTGCAAGTTCCGCAAGAGATGAAGCGATCGGCAACTGGCTTGCAATCAGCCAAACATCCACTCCGCATATCCAGTTCAGGGTTTCGGATGGATTGGTCGCTGTTGCGGTTACGAAAAACGGGAGCGCTTGGCAAGGGATGCTGGGGGGAGATTCCGCTGCCTGGCATCCTGTTGTAAGTACTCCCAACCCGAGGCCGGGAATCATCCAGCGGAGTTCCTGAACGATCGGTTCGAGCATTGCTAGGTAGGAGACATTGGAGGTTCCGAGGTGGATCGTTGGATAGACCGAGGCCGACTTGGTGGCTCGACAATCGCTTAGAATTCCCAGGCAAGGAGCTTCGGCGGTGATGCCATGACTGGTTCGCCATTGGGCTTTGCGCCAAGTTCTGTCACACCCCAATTCGAACGCGTGCATCGTAATCTCGATTCTCCTCTATTGAACGCGAGAAGATCGTAAGAAAACCAAGGAATGCAGGTCTAGGTCAATTACCGGATCAGCATCTGAATCGCAGCCAGGGCTGAGAACGCTAGGATCACCAAGTCGAAGGCTCGTTGAGGAATACGAGTAATGATAGCTCTTCCTATGGCCAAGCCGACGAAGATCAACGGCAGCAGGAGAAGATTGAGGACGAGTGTATCGCCTCGAATCAACCCTAGGTTCAAACTGAATGGGATCTTTGCCATATTCAGCAGGAGGAAGAACCAAGCGGCAGTGGCGACGAACTCTTGCTTGGGCAACCCGATCGCGAGCAGGAACAATCCAAAGACCGGTCCGGCTGCATTGGCCAGCATGGTTGTGATGCCGACCAGAATTCCCATGCACCAAGCGAACGACGTGGTGTGCGGGACATCCGCCAACCATGACTCGCGAACCATACGCAGAATCTGCAGGATGGCCAAAATCAAGATGATGGTTCCTATGAGCGGCCGGTATGCGGCTTCATCGATCCAATGCATCAAACTCCATCCGATCACCACGCCAATGATTGCCGGAGTCATCATGCGACGGATGTAGCTCCAATTCGCATGCTGGCCGTACATGAGCATCGCCATGGTATCCCCGGCAATCAACATGGGAAGGACGATGCCGGTGGAGGTCCTTGCACCAAAGACGTGTGCAAAGATCAGCACATGCACGAGGCTGACTCCTGAGAAGCCACTTTTCGTGATACCGATTCCGATGGCAGCTAGTGCGAGAAGGGGCCAATGATCCATCGCCACTTCATGCATGGAAATCGCAAGCTCTTGGGACGCAGTCATCAGGAGCGACGCCTCGGACGTTCATCCTTGGAGTCATTCAGCTCCTGAAGAACCTCATCGGTGCTCGCAGGATCCACTTTGCGACACGATTCGATCAGTTGATCTCCGATCGCGTCCCATCGATCTTCCCAATCCTCGGTCGTGGTATTCTCCGGCGCGATCCCGCTGATTTCGTTTAACAACAAGATGAACCGAAGTACATGTCGGAAGAGCATTCCTTCCTGTTTTTGCAGACCGTGTGCGAGGACGTACTTGTTGAAGTCCCCTTCGAATTGCAGTAGTTCGGAGACAACCCACACGCTGCGAGTGTAGACATCGTGAACGCCTGGAAAATCGTAATCGAAGAGCCGCCGCAGTTTTTCCCCCAGAGCGAGAGGTCGCGGCGGTGGTTGGTAGGGGCGATCTCGGCGATCGGATTCCGACTCGTCATCCTCTTCGTCTCGCACTCCCGTGATTTCCTCAACGCCGATCAATCCCAGTTCCAAGAGCTTAGGATGAAGTATCTCCGTTGCCAAAGGACCGAAGGGGAGTTGGTCGGGGGGTGGGACGCGAACATTTTTCGCGATGTTGGCCGGTAGTTCCAGAACGCTTTCGAGCGCCTGGATCCGCTCGCCTGGATCTGCAAACTGAAGGTGGCTGATCAGGAAAAGACCGTAGATCGGATTGACCGAGCGAATCTCGGAGAGGAGTTCCAATCGTGGGCGTGGGACGACCCGCTCGGGCCTGTAGTTCTCTAGGTCGTAGCCTCGAGAAGCAGCCTCATCGGTCGTTGCATCGTCGTCATGTTGCTCATCGTCTTCTTCAACTTCATTCCCTTCGTTGGGTTGCGATGTCGTTGGGATCGAGACATTCAACCATGGCTGCGACTTGGGAGTGGTTGGCCGGTTGGGTGTCGGAGTCGGTGCAGATGATTTGGGGTGAGGTTTTGGTTCGAGATCGAGGAAACCTGCGGACCAAAGGGTGACCAGCATGCGGTTGAGTTCGATTTGCGCCTTGGCGAGATCGGGCGCGGCGAGCAATCGCTTGCCGACCAAATCTCGAAGGGGTTGCACTTCAGGATTGATCCTCAGCATATGTGCAAGGAGTCGCCATGGAAGCGGACCATGGCTGGCGAGTCTGGCAGCGGGAGCCGATCGAAGTTTCTCAAACTGTTCTTTGCTCCAGTAGGTTTCTCCGGCTCGCCGAGTGGGCATTTTCTTTTTGAGTTGTTTCTTTGCTTTGATCAGATTCGGATCGCGAGTGTCTTCGGGGATCTGATCGTATTGGAGTTTCCAGCGGTTGTACTTGACGTCATCTTCATGCGCGATCGCGTATACAAAACCTTCCCGATCGAATTGAGGGCGACCGGCGCGGCCGAAGATCTGCTGGGCCGTGCTCGGCTCGATCACCTTTTGTTTGCCATAGGGGCCTTTGACCAAGCGGGGCAGAATGACGCTTCGCGCGGGCAAATTGATTCCTGCCGACAGAGTTTCGGTGCAAACACAGACACTCAAAAGTTTCTCCTGAAACAATTGTTCGACGATCCGTCGGTATTTAGGGAGGATCCCTGCATGGTGAATCCCGACACCTCGGATCAGGATCTGCTTCAGCTTCGGACCTGCCCCCTGCGACAGATCGAAGGACTCGAGCCGTTTGCTGATCAGGGCTTGACGCTCCTTGTCGATCAGCTTCTTGCCTCGGAGCAGGTCCGCCACTTGCCAGCACTGATCGCGATTGAAGCAGAAAACAAGTCCTGGAGTTCTGCGACGGATCTCATCCCCTTCCGCGATCCGTTCCAAGTGTTCGTCAAGATAAGCATCATCGACCCATTCGAATTGAAGGGGTACTTTGCGATCGCTGCTTTGAACCAGTTCGACGTTGCGGCCGTGGGCGCGTAGCATCCAACTGCAAAACTCCACACTGTTGCCGATCGTGGCCGACAGCAGCATCAATCGGACATGCTTGGGCAACAATCCGATGCTCAACTCCCAGACGATACCTCGTTCCGGGTCATTGAACGAATGAAACTCGTCCATGATTACGGAAGCGACATCATCCATCGGATCGGCATCGGTTTGAAGCAAGCGATTGAGGAGAATCTCCGCGACGACGACCAATACGGGTGCATCGGGATTGACCCTTCGATTCCCGGTCACCAATCCGACCGAAGAAATCGGGAAGCCCCATCGGAGGGCGGAGTTTTGCAATTCGAGAAGCTTTTGATCGGTCAGAGCGATCAGCGGGGTCGTGTAGTAGCAACGTTGGCCCGTGCGCAGCGCCTCGTAGATCGCTCCTTCGGCGATCAGCGTTTTGCCGGTTCCTGTCGGAGCGCAGACCAACACGCCGTGTTCGGATGTGAACCAAGACAGCAGCGATTCTTCTTGGACCGGATAAGGCGGGTAGAGCAATTGCTCGAAATATTCCGAAGCGATCCGGTCGCGCTCATCCGGTGGGGTAGATTTGAAAGACATTCTCGGAAAGTGTACCAGAAAGCAGGATGATGCAGGAGAACAACCGATGAGCCCCATCGCCGTGCAGGAAGCAACGACGAGAGAATTTGATGCCGTGGCAGGCAACTATGAGGAGGCGCTGCAACGAGGGCTCAGCTTGTCAGGCGAATCCTCGGCGTATTTTGCTGCCTTCCGCGCAGCCTGGACTCGGAAACGTTTGAATCGCTTCAACATCTCGAAATCTCTGCACCTAGGTATCGACTTCGGATGTGGTACCGGCAACAGCATCCCCTATCTGCAGCAAACGCTGGGATGCCGAGCGGTGGTTGGACTGGATCCGTCGATTCAATCGCTTCGCGTCGCGCGAGCCTCCCATCCCGGATCATCGATCCAGTTTTACACTCCAGATGCCTATCGTCCACGCGGAGTTGCCGAACTTGTTTTTTGCAACGGCGTCTTCCACCATATCCCACCTGATGAGCGAACCGGGGCGATGGAAACCATCTCGAGTCTTCTGCGACCCGGCGGGGTGTTTGCATACTGGGAGAACAATTGTTGGAACCCCGGGACACGCTTCGTAATGAAGCGGATTCCGTTCGATCGTGACGCGGTTCCAGTATCCATTCCCCAATCCCGACGACTCCTTGAGCAAGCCGGACTGCAGGTGATGTGTGTGGATACCTGTTTCTACTTTCCCCGAGTATTGAAATGGCTGCGGGTAATGGAGCCCTACCTTTGCAAAATACCTCTCGGGGCGCAATACTTGTGCCTTGCGATGAAACCGCGGTAATCCAATTCCCAAAGACAATAGGCGGCCTTTGTGAGCACCATCAATCTGAAGTGGCTGTGTGTCGTGGTGCTCGTGTGCGTTTTCTGCCATGGAAATGCAAAGTCTCTGAGCGGGGTCAGAGATCTTGCATTAGTGATGAACATCGTCGATCAAGTGTATGTCGAACAGACGGATACCAAGAAGCTTTACCAAGCCGCAATGAATGGAATGCTTGGGTCTCTGGACACCAACACGAGCTACATCGCACAAGAACAACTCCCCTCATTCGAGTCAATCTTTGATCAAGAATTCGGTGGGCTCGGGATTGCTCTCGATGGTCCTCCGAGGCGTCCTGAATTGACGGTGGCGTCGACGATTTTCAATTCACCTGCGTTTCGAGCTGGTATTCGTCCCGGCGATGTGATCGCTCGCATCGATGGAGAGGATGTTCGCAACTGGACTACTCAGGCTGTCGCTCCCAAGCTTCGAGGCCGTGAAGGTACCTCCGTGAGGCTCCATCTAGTTCGCGATGGTCAGGAGTCTGAGAAGCTCGTGACTCGTGAAAGAATCGAGATCGAAAGTGTCCTGGGCGATCGCAGAAGAGATGACGGAAGCTGGGATTTTCTTCTGCAAGCGGATCCTCGCATCGCGTACATACGCATCGAACTGTTTGGCGAAAAAACCGTGAACGAATTCAAGAAGGCAATCGAAAACTGCAACCCAAAGCCTCGAGGACTGATCATCGACTTGCGAGATAACTCAGGCGGACTTCTTCTCGCAGCTGCTCAGATATGCGACCTCTTCCTGGACGATGGGCCGATCGTGACCACCAAGGGACGGGATCAACGAATCGATGACCAACTCACTGCCGCTGTCGGTACCATTTTGCCAAACGATTGCCCGATCGCAGTTCTGATCAACGAGGATTCGGCCAGCGCTAGCGAGATTCTAGCCGGATGTCTCAAAGATCGAGGGCGGGCGATCATTGTTGGCACCCGCTCGTTTGGCAAGGGAAGCGTGCAAAACGTCATCCCTATCGAGGGTGGAAAAGCAGCGATCCGATTGACAACCGCATACTACTACCCGCCCAGTGGGCGACGGATTCATCGAAGAAATGAACCGGATGGCCAGGAATGGGGAATCGATCCAAGTGACGGTTGCCAAGTCTCAATGAGCGACGAACAACTTGCAGCAACTGTCGAACGCTTTCGCGAGAGAAGCAGTCCTTCGTTCGACCTCGCTACCAAACATGCTGGAGACGAGGCGGCAACGGATACGAGTATCGAAGTGGACCCACAATTGAAGTTAGCCTTCGACAAGATCCAAGAAAAGCTAGGTCATAGTGACTAGGGTCAGTCTCCCTCATAGCGTTTGATATAGCTCTTCGGCTTTCTATTCAGCTATCACAGCTGCGGCCCGCTACCAACCAAAGAAGATCGAACGTTGCGTGCGAGGGCAGAGAGCTGCTTCAGGCTATCGCAATAAGCGGAGAACTGCATCTTGGGCCGAAGGCGATCCGTCAGCGCTTGCCCACCGACAACAAGCATCGTCACCTTCGGCAAATCTCTACTAAACGCGTCAAAGCGTTGCAGGAATTCGCTTTCATCTTCGATATGCGTTACGCTCAGCCAAAAAATACGCGGCGCGTACTTCTTCGCTGCTACTAGCAAGCTCTCCAGAGGCACAGATGAGCCCAAATTGATTGTTCGCCAACCTGCTTCGCGGAAAATGATTTCTATCAGTTGATTGGCGACTTGATACGGATCACCATTGCTCGTCCCACCCATCGCGAGGGGAGCGGAGCTCATCGGTTCCGGTACAAGTCGCCTGAGTTCGTGAATCAGGCGAATACAGATCTCGCACCCGCGCCGTTCTTGATAGACATCGACATCGCCGCACTGCCACAACGCACCGATCGAGTGAAAGGTTGGGGCGAGCAGATCATCGGCTATGGGTGCCATGCTACCATGCATCGCATACCATGTGCTAATCGACTTGCGGCATTGCTGTTCGTCGCCAGCAAGCAGGGCCGTTTCGAACTGCTTCTGCATCGAAAATTGACCAGCGGCTTGCATCTCAGCCGAATCCATCCCTAGGGCTGTCGACAGTCGCTGCAATTCATCTCGAGTTCTTTGTCGCTCCTCACTCAAACCAATCGCTGTCGGATCCAAGATCCGACGATTCGTGCTTTCCAAGAACTCCATCAAGTGTTCGAGGGGAATGCGGCGGTGCCCACCCAAAGTCCGGTCGGTCCGGATCACTCCCCGATCGCACCAACGCTTGACCGACGATTCGCTCACCCGAAGGGCCTGAGCAACCTGCTTGGGACTGAAACTGTTATCGATAGACACTGCATTACCTCAAAGATGGCCGTGAACGATTACCCGTTCCGAAAACGATCGTCGTGAACGTTTCTGGGATATTCGTTCATGACCGAATTGTAGGCTAGGAATGGGATAAACATCAAGGAGTTCGCGAAAATAAAGTAAAAACTGATAGGCAGTCAGCTTTGGATTTGGACGATTTTCTCGCCGGCACCGCTTGCTATCGCGTCGCTTGAACGATATAACACCCAAGGTAGTGAACGTTTTGGATGTTTTTTCGGTAGATTCAGAAGTCTCAATCATTCAAACTACCTTTTTTGGCCGATCCATAGCCTATGCAAAGGAAACCGGGAGCATGTCCATGGCACAGACGATCGAATTGAAGAAACGTTCGGTGGTTCGCAAGAAGTCGGAAACGATAACACCGAAGACCGGCAAGTCCTCTCAACGAGGCGTGAAACTCCGAGTCACCTTTGATTTTCCCGCCCTAGAGGAATCCTTCGTACATTACTGCCAACTCGTGGCCCCGGAACTGGAATCCGAGGAAACGCTTGCCAAGTCCGTTCGAAGTCTGTTGGCAACGGAACTGGAATTCATCGCCAGCCCCAGATTCTCAGCAACTGGGGCTGCGGAAGCAATTTTCTCCGATGGCAGCTTGATCCCCGGAGAGATCGTTGGGAACAGTAAGGGTAAGTCACCCGACCTGCCTCCACACCTAGCTCGCCTTTGCGAAGCGAAACTATTAACTGCCGACGAGGAACGGTTGGTATTCGAGAGGATGAATTTTCTCAGGTTCAAGGCCAATCAACTTCGCCAGCAACTGTCGATCGATTGTCCTTGTGACTGGACAGTTCGGAGAATTCAGGCGTTATTGATCGCTGCGGATTGGTATCGCGATCGCATGATCAAATCGAATATGCGACTGGTCATTTCGATCGTCAAGAAGTTTGTCAACAAGCAAAACGGCTTCGATGACCTGCTCTCTGATGGAATCGTTGCTCTCTTAAGAGCCGTGGATAAGTTCGACGTTGGACTCGGCTTCCGCTTCAGCACCTACGCAACTCAGGTGGTCCGGCGCAACACCTACCGTCGGGTGATGGAGAAGCAGAAGGAGCGGCAGCGTGTGACGTTGAGCATTCATGAATCGGGAGTCGATGTAAGCGACGAGCATCGCAGTCCATCGATGAGCGAAGAACGTTGGCAAACCCTTCGTGGGCGATTAGCAACGATGCTCGACAAGCTCGATCGTCGAGAGAAACTGATCGTCCGTGCGCGGTTTTCACTCGGTGGTCATCGCCGAGTGCAAACGCTTCAGCGGTTGGCGGACAAGCTAGGGGTATCCAAGGAGCGAGTGCGTCAGCTTGAGAAGAGAGCTCTTGAGAAGCTTCGTGACTTTGCGATCGAGTCGCCGCTTCCCGAAGTAGAGTCGCTTGCTTAATCGATGCCTCAGTTCATCGCGTCGTCTTTGTTGGATCACCAGGTCCGCGATGTCTTTCGTTACCATGACACGCCTGGGGTCATTGACCGGTTGATACCCCCCTGGGAACCCGTTCGACTCGCTAAGCGATCCGACTCTCTTGCAGTGGGTTCGGAAGTCGAGTTAGTTCAAACGATCTTTGGCATACAACGAGCTTGGCTGGCTCGCCACACGGAATTTGTCCAGGACCATTTGTTTGTTGATTCTCAGGTCTACGGACCGTTCGCTCGCTGGACACATAGGCACGAGTTCCAAGAAGTCTCGGATGCCCGATGCCAGTTGACGGACCGGGTCGAGTATCGGTTGCCGTTGTCCCCTGTGTCAAACATTGCTGGGCCTTGGGTGCGAGGTAAGCTTTCGTCGATGTTTGCTTATCGACATCGCATCACCGCCGATGACCTTCGGGCTAAGCAGGATTTCGCGCCCCGCATCGCGGAACTGGGGCACGTTCCTCGAATCGCGGTTACCGGAGCATCCGGACTTGTAGGTCGGCGGGTTGTGGAATTAGCCAGCGTTTTGGGCTGGCATGTTTTGCGGATAGCCAGACCTAATTCCAAGCCCGACTCGATCCCGTTTCCTCGCACTGTAGAGACCGTGGTCTGGGATTCTCAGTCCTCGGATATGCCTCCGACTCTCTCGGGGCTCGATGCGGTGATCCATCTGTCGGGCTTCGGGATCGCTGAAAAGCGTTGGAACGACCAAGTAAAAAAACAGATTTGGTCGAGCCGTGTGGATGTGACCCAGCAACTGGTCGCTGCATTGAATACTTTGCCGTCCCCTCCGGCTCGTTTGGTCTCTGCGGCGGGCATCGGAGTCTTTGGCGATCGGGGTGATGCTCTTTGCGTCGAAGAGACCGAGGCAGGAGAAGGCTTTCTGTCCGAGTTATCTCTCGCTTGGGAATCAGCAGCCGGCGCTTTCGAGACTTCGGCGCACTCTGTTGTTCAAGCTCGACTCGGGATGGTTTTGCATCCCCGTGTTGGCGCACTTCCAAAGTTGCTCACCCCAGCTCGATTGGGTCTGGTTGGTCCGATGGGGAGTGGAAGGCAGTACTGGCCTTGGATACACATCGATGACTGCGCGAACATCCTTCTACATCTAGCAATCGTGAAAGGGGCGTCCGGTCCCTACCACGTTGTTGCTCCACAAGAAGTGCGTCAACGGGAGTTCGCAGCGACTCTGGGTAAGATTTTTTGGCGCCCTTCGTTCTTCCCCACACCTGCGTGGCTATTGCGTTTGGCGATCGGAGAGATGGCTGAACCGTTGCTCTTGGCGAGTGTACGCGCTGCAACTCCCAAGCTCATCGCGAGCGGTTATCGGTTTCGATTTCCCGAGTTGAAGGATGCACTGAAAAATTTGCTTGGCGCGGAATCGTCTTGAGTGGACGGGTGGAACGACTAGAGACTTTTCGGATCGATGGAAGTATGTTTCTATCGCAGTCCGATGTTGGACGGCCGGGTGGACTAAGCTATACTCAGGCTGTTCGGGACGCCGTCCTCCGAGAGAACTCCCGAAACCCGCCTTGCACATTCCGCCTTCCCTACCTTCCTCCTGCCCCGACACTCCTACCGGGTCTATCCAACGATGGTTCGTCTTTGCTTGATGGCGTTGTTCGCGTCGACGACGATGGTGTGCTACGCGCAAGAATCGCTCGATGCGATGAAGTTCGAATCGGATATTCGCCCGATCCTGCGCGAGTATTGTCTCGATTGCCACGGAGCCAGCGACCAAGTCGAAGGGTCGCTCGACCTGAGACTCGTTCGGTTCATGCTCCGGGGTGGCGATTCAGGTCCAGCGCTGATCGCGGGGGATGCCGACGCATCGCTGATTGTGCAGCGTGTCGAGTCGGAGGACATGCCACCGGGGACATTGAAAGTATCCCCTGATAAGAAAGCGATCCTGCGGGCTTGGATTGCGAACGGGGCACCTACCAGTCGACCTGAACCGGATAGCATTGGCCCTGGAATACCGCTGACGGACAGCGAGCGATCGTACTGGGCTTATTTGCCCCTGACGAAACCTCAGTCGCGTCGATCGATCGACGGCGATCGCATTCGCAATGGAGTCGATCAGATACTCGCCGATGCCATGCCCGACGGTCTCGCGTTCTCGACCGACGCATCCCGCGCTACCTTGATCCGCCGAGCCTTTGTGGATCTGATCGGATTGCCCCCGAACGATCCGCAGTTCCAACAATGGATGCAGGAACCTGCCAAGGATTGGTACGAACAAATGATCGAGTCCTTGCTGCAGTCACCGCACTACGGCGAGCGATGGGCTCGCCATTGGCTGGATGCGGCCGGATATTCAGATAGCGACGGAGCCACCCTCGCCGATGCCGAGCGACCTTGGGCGTGGAAGTACCGCGATTACGTGATTCAGTCATTCAACCAAGACAAACCGATCGATCGATTCGTTACGGAGCAACTGGCTGGCGATGAGTTGGCAGGAGACAAACACGGGGATTGGACTCCCAGTCAAATCGAGTTGATGACGGCAACCGGCTTTCTCAGGATGACGGCCGATGGAACAGGAAGCGGAGATAACTCTCCCGAAGCCCGCAACAAAACGATCTCAGACACCGTGCAAGTCATCGGCAGTACGCTGTTAGGCTCGAGCCTCAACTGCGCCCAGTGCCACGATCATCGGTACGATCCGCTTTCTCAAGAGGATTACTTCGCCCTGCGAGCCGTGCTGGAACCGGCACTCGATTGGCAGCAGTGG